>NZ_JBEXVQ010000018.1:0-202189 GCF_040629405.1 Lentzea sp. NPDC005914
CCGTGGCTTGGGGTTTCATCGGCTCAAATTGGGTCCCGCGCCCCCACCCCTGCCCTGGCGCGGCAAGAGCTGAGGCACGACTCGTGACGGGACCCCACCCGAAGCGCACGGGACAAGCAGCTCGCCTTCGGCGTCGCCATTGCCTCGGCGTCGCCATCGGTACTGCTCGCCTTCGGCCTCGCCGCTGCACGGCTGTGGCGCCTGAGGTGATCTCTCGACGCGCCGTATAGGTCAGAGAGTGACCGAGTCGCCTGTGGCGGCTGACTGTTTGGCGGCCTCGATCACTTCCAGGCCCGTCACGGCGTCCTGCGGGGACACCGGGGGCGTGCCGGCGGCTACGGAGGCGTAGAAGTTCTGGTAGGCGCCCGGCTCCGTGCGGTGAGGTTTGCCGCCCAGCGTGCCCCAGGCTGATTCGGGCTCTTCGCCCCAACCCGGGCCGGCCGGTGTTTCGCCTGCTTTGAGGCGGTCTTCCTGCGGGTCCATGCCGTATTTGACGTAGGCGGCGTCGTGGCCCAGTACGCGGAAGCGTGGGCCCAGGTCGGCTGCCAGGGCGCTCATCCACAGGTGGGAGCGGACGCCGCCCTCGTGGGTCAGGGAGAGGAAGACGTCGTCGTCGGCTCGGGCGCCTGGGCGGACGGTGGCGATTTCGGCGTGTACGGATGAAGGGCGGCCGAAGAGGGCTACGGATTGGTCCACCAGGTGGGTGCCGAGGTCGAAGAGGATGCTGCCGAGGTCTGCCGGGTCGCCGGATTCCTTCCAGGAGGACTTGATTTCCGGGCGGTAGCGTTCGAAGCGCGACTCGAACTTGTGGACGGTGCCCAGGGCGTTGGTGGACAGAAGCTTTTGGACGGTCAGGAAGTCGCCGTCCCAGCGGCGGTTGTGGAACGGGACGAGCATCAGGCCTCGGGAGTAGGCGATCGAGGCCAGGGCTCGGGCTTCTGCGGCTGAGCCTGCGAAAGGCTTGTCGACCACCACGTTCAGGCCGTGTTCGAGGACTTGGCGGGCGTGGGTGGCGTGGAAGCGGTTCGGGGTGGTGATGACCACCAGGTCGAAGTTGCCGGACCAGACTTCGTCCAGAGAGGACAGAAGGGCGGTGTCCGGGTAACGTGAGCGCACCTCGGCTTGGCGGGCCGGGTTTGCGGTGACGACGGCGGAGAGGGTCAGGCCGTCGGTCGCCGCGATGAACGGGGCGTGGAAAGCCGCCCCACCTAGTCCGTAGCCGACCAGAGCTGTGCGCATGTGGTCAGACTAAGCGTCGCGTGCGGTCAGGTACTCGTTGAGGCGGGCTGAGGCGGTGAGCATGGCCAGGCCTCGGGTGGTCAGGCGGTGGCGCCAGTCGGAGAGGGCGGTGGCCAGAGTGTCGGTGCCGCCTGCGGTGCGGATCTGGGAGACCACCAAAGCTATGCGCGCCAACGGATAGCCGCCGCGACGCAGTAGGTGGGCCAGTTCGGCGTCGCGGACGTCTTCGGCGGTGAACGTGCGGTAGCCGGTCCGTTCGCGGGACGGGACGAGGATTCCTGCCTCCTCCCACGCCCTCAAAGTGGCGGGAGTGACGTCCAGGCGGCGGGCCAGTTCGCCGATCGAGCGTGGTTCCAGGACCGGCTCGAAGTCGGTCAGGTCCTCGACGGCGCGGCTGACCGAGTTCAGGGTTTCGCGGTCGCGGAGGAGTTGTTCGTGGCCGCGGTCGATGGCCAGCAGCACCTCGTCCAGCGAACCCGAGTGGATCGAGTTCATGATCTGGCCGGCGCGCGCGTGGCCGAAAGCGGGGATCAGGGCTAGGAACGCGCGCAGGGCCGAGGCGTGGACCGGGGTGTAGACGCGGTAGCCGGACGGGGTGCGCTCGGCGGGCGGGAGGAAGCCGGACTTCTCGTAGTTGCGGACGGCCTGGGTCGAGAGGCCGTGTTCGCGGGCTAGATCGGAGGGGCGCACGGTTGAGACTTTAGACGCACGGAAAAGCAAGGACTGCGTAAAAGTCTCAACGGAGCTTTCAATGTTACGGTTGAACCACATGAGCCAGGACATTCGCGAGTTCATCAGCCCCTTCACCGAGCTCTTGGCGTTCGGCGAGCCGACGCACCTCGAGCACGCCCACACGTGGATCCGCAACGAGCTGTTCGAGCAGCTGGCCGGGCTGGGCTACCGGTCGATCGCGCTGGAGAGCTGCCGCGTCCGCGGAATGCTCGTCAACGACTACGTGCACGGCGGGCCGGGTGATCTCGACACGGTCATGAAGGAAGGGTTCTCGCACGGCTTCGGCGAGAACTGGCCCGCCAACCGCGAGCTGGTCGCGTGGATGCGCGAGTACAACGCGGGCAAGGGGGAAGCCGAGCGACTCTCGTTCTACGGCTTCGACTTCCAGACCGAGACGACCAGCGCGCCCAGCCCGCGGCCCTACCTCGAGCACGCCCGCGACTACCTGGGCGTCGAGGTCGATCTCAGCACGGACGACGAGAAGTGGAGCCGGGACGAGGCCGTTCTCGACCTCACCCAGTCGCCCGGCAAGTCCGAAGAGGCCATCAGGCTGCGCGAGATCGGCACCGAGCTCCTCAGGCAGCTGCATCGGCGCAGGACCGTCGACGACGCCTGGAGTCGCGCGGAAACGCAGCTGACGGCTGGGCTGAGCCTCCTTCAGTACCACCGGGAGTGTGCGGAGCCGAACCCGTTGGGCGTGCGGCTGAACCGGCTGTGTCAGATGCGCGACGGTGTGATGGCGCGGAACCTGCTGGAGATCAGGAGGGCCGAGGCGGGCAGGGGGCGGACGTTCGTGCACGCCCACAACGCCCACCTGCAGCGCACCAACAGCAGCATGGAGATGGCGGGCGAGCGGATCGAGTGGTTCTCGGCCGGCGCGCTCGTGGCGCCCGTGCTGGGTGACCAGTACACGGTCATCGCGGGCACCCTCGGGCGCAACGACAGCTTCGGGCTGGGCGAACCGGACAAAGCAACCCTCGAAGGCCAGCTGCAGAGCCGTTTCACCACCTGGGGCATGACGAAGGACAAGCCGCAGGGGCCGGCCAGGCAGGACGCGATGTGGCACTACTTCCCGCTCGACCAGCACCTGCTGGCCGGCGTGGACGCCCTGCTGCACGTCAGGGTTGGTCGTCCAGTGACGCGGTGATCCACGACGCGACGGGCAGGTCGCGCGTCTCGCACTCGATCGCCAGCTTCAGGGTCCACCGCAGGGCTTGCAGGACCACGGTCGCGAGCTCCTGCGGCTGGCCGTTGGCGAGGGCGATCTCGATCTGCTCGGACGCGGCGTCCTGGTCGCCGTGCACCTCGGCCAGAAGTGCGCGGATCGCGGTGCGCACGGGCGGGTCCGCGTCGTCGATCTGGACCTCGCGGCCGTCCTCGTCGAAGACCTGCATCTTCACCGGCGTGGCACCGCCGGAGCCGAGCGCGCTGACCATGCTGCTGCACTCGGCGAACAGCAGCAGCACCAGCTCGCGGATCTCCTCGTTGCCCTCGGGCGACCCGCTGAGGTAGCCGGTCACGAGGTCCACCGCCACAGCGTCCTCACCGGCCCTGGCGGCAGCCAGCGCCTCACCGGCCACGGCGGTCAGCCGTGACCAGCGATCTGGATCCTGTGGTGGTCTCACAGGTACTGCCTACCGCGCGGTGTGACGCGTTCGCAATGCCCCATCTTGATCAGAGTGCTACCGGGGTATGTCACTCCGCAGGTCAATGTGGGAATCAGCGGATCCACCTAGCATCGGGTGGTGTTTCGCACGCTGTACCGAACGATCCTCGGACCCGATCGCACCCGAGTGCTTGCCAAGGTGCTCGGGCGTCTGCGCGTTCCCGTGCACGCCGCCCTGATCATCTACGCGTTCGTCTGGGCGGTCGTCGGCAGCGTCGCCTACGTGCGTCAGGCGGATTCCGACGGCTGGTGGGTCGCCATCTTCGTCCTCACGTTCGCGCCGTACGTGCTGCTGATCTGGTCTCCGCTCTACGCCTGGCGGCTGGCGGCGGCCGGGTACTACTTCGTCGGCCTGCTGATGGGCGGGGACGGAGCCGCGCCCTTCCAGTACTGGACCGGGGTGCCGCTGCTCGTCGCCGTGGCGGCGTTCTACTCGGGACCGATCGTCGCCACCGCCACGTTGATCAGCACGGTGCTGGTTCCGTTCGTCGAACGGTACGACGGGTCGTGGGCCTTCGCCGTGCCCGCGATCACGGCGGTCGTCTACCTGTTCGGCGCGCGTGGACGTGCGGAACGAGAGCTCGAGGAGGAACGCAACTCCAAGGCCGCTCTTGAGGAACGTGCCCGCATCGCGCGTGAGATGCACGACGTGGTGGCGCACCACATGTCGATGGTCGTCGTCAGGTGCGAGACCGCGCCCTACCGCCTGCCCGGCCTCACCGAGGAAGCGCAGAAGGAGTTCGCGGAAGTCGGCGAAGCGGCACGGGAAGCCATCACCGACATGCAACGCCTGCTCGGTGTGCTCAGGACGAACGGTGCGGAGCCCGAACGCGAGCCGCAGCCCGGGATCAGCCGCATCCCCGAGCTGACGAGGCCCGGAGACGAGGCTGAGGTCGACGTGGACGACGTCCCGGAGGCGGTCGGCCTGACCGCGTACCGGATCGTGCAGGAGGCGCTCACGAACGCCACCAGGCACGCGCCCGGCTCGAAGGCGTCCGTCCACGTGCACAAGAACGAGGGTCAGCTCGACGTGATCGTGATCAACACCGCCGGTGGGCCGTCCATGGGCGGTGGCAGCGGGCAGGGGCTCGTAGGCATGCGTGAACGCGTGTCGGTCCACGGTGGCACGCTCACCGTGAAGTCGACCGAAGACGGCGGGTTCATGGTCAGGGCGCGGATTCCGTTGGGGGACAAGTGATCAGGGTGGTCGTGGTGGACGACCAGGAGATGGTGCGCGAGGGGTTCTCCGCGTTGCTGGGCGCCCAGGAGGACATCGAGGTCGTCGGGGCGGCGGGCAACGGCGTGGAGGGTGTCGCACTCGCGCGCAACGTCAAACCGGACGTCGTGCTGATGGACGTCCGCATGCCCGAAATGGACGGCCTCACCGCGACTCGTCTGCTGCTCGACGGATCTCTGCAGACCAAGGTCCTCGTGCTGACCACCTTCGACCTCGACGACTACGTCTACGAGGCGTTGCAGGCCGGTGCGAGCGGGTTCCTGCTCAAGCACGCGCCCGCCCGCGAGTTGCTGAACGCCGTTCGCGTTGTGGCGGCGGGAGACGCGCTGCTGGCGCCGTCGATCACGAAGCGCCTCATCGAGGACTTCGTGAAGTCCCGTCGCACCGAACGCGTCCGGCCCGCGCAGCTCAAGGCGTTGACCGAACGCGAGACCGAGATCCTCGTGCTGGTCGCGCAGGGTCTGTCGAACTCCGAGATCGCCGCGCACCTGGTGCTCGCCGAGCAGACGGTCAAGACGCACGTGAGCCGCGTGCTCACCAAACTCGGCCTGCGCGACCGCGCCCAGGCGGTCATCGCGGCGTATGAGAGCGGGCTCGTAGTACCGGGGTAGCAGCGGGAAAACAGCACGTCAGAGGGACGATTGCGAGGACGTGGTCTTCCTAGTTTCGGTTCATGCGCCGAGCCGTCCTGTTCCTCCTGCTGATCGCCGTTCCGTCCGTCGCGCCGTCGATCGCCGAGTGGCGTGCCGACGTCGCCCGCCGGGTCGCGATCGTCGGTGATCTCGCCACCGCGCGTGACGTCGTGGTCGTCGTGCCGGGTTCCGACGTGGACGTCGACCGGTTCGACCGGACCGTCGGGAAGATGGCCACCAACCTGTACGAGCAGGCTCACCGCGACGACCTCGCGGTGATCGCGTGGCTCGGATACCGGACGCCGCAAGGGCTCGGGGTGGACGCGGCCACCGGTGGGCTGGCACGTCAGGGCGCCGGCGCGCTCGTGGAGTTCGTGAACGCCTTGCACACCAACGCTCGCGTCCACGTGTTCGGGCACAGCTACGGCTCGGTGGTGGTGGCGTTGGCCGCGCACGAGCTGGAGGTCGACGACATCGTGTTCACCGGAAGTCCCGGTGTGCGGGCGAAATCGGTGTCGGACCTGGGAACCGCGGCTCACGTCTGGGCCATCCGCTCGAGCGGGGACTGGATGCGGTTCGTGCCTAACGTCCGGCTGTTCGACCTGGGGCACGGCACCGATCCGACGAGTGACGACTTCGGCGCAACGGTGCTGCGGTTCGAAGGTGGGAAGCACGACACGTACTACGAACCGGGCAGCGAGACGCTGGCCGCGCTCGTGCAGATCGCTTCAGGGGAGAAGCTGTGAGGAATCCGTTCGTCGACGCCGTGCGAGCGATCGCCGTGGTGACCGTCGTGCTCGGGCACTGGCTCGTGACCGCGCTGGTCGACACGCCCACCGGCATGTACATCGACAGCCCGCTCAAGCACCTGACCCAGCTCACGCCGCTGAGCTGGGTGCTGCAGACACTCGGACTGTTCTTCTTCGTCGGCGGCTTTGCGGCGGCCCACTCGAAGACCCCGTTCCTCACCCGGCTGAAGCAGCTCGCGGTGCCCACGCTGCTGATGCTGGGCGCGTGGGCGGCCGTCCTCTTCGGACTGTCGATGCGCGGCGTGGACCAGGGCACTGCCTACAACATCGGCTTCCTGGTCACGACGCCGCTGTGGTTCCTGGGCGTCTACCTGGTGTTGCTGGCGATGAAACCGTTGGTGCGCAAGCTGGACGAGTACTCGTGGGGTGTGCTCGTCCCGGTCTTGCTGGTCCTGGTCCTGCCGTACGCGGTGTGGTGGGCGGCCTGGCAGCTCGGTTACTCGTTGGCGCGCAAGAAGATCCCAGGCCCGCCACTGCTCGTGCTGGGCGTCATCGGGTACGCGATGCTGACGCATTTCGGCGGCTACCCGACGGCAGCGGTGGGCATCCCTGGCGCGGCGGTCTCGAACCTGAACCCGCCGAACTACGCCACGCTCGCCCTCGCGTTCGCCCAGATCGGTCTGGTGCTCACGATCGCACCGGCGCTCACCAGGCTCGGCACGAAGAAACCCGTGCAGTGGCTGAACAAACGCGCGCTGGGAATCTTCCTCGCCCACCAGAGCGCGCTGATCACCGTGGTGCTGGCGCTGCCGTGGCTCCGGCTGCCACCAGATCATCCGGGATGGGTGTGGCAACGACTGCTGTGGCTGCCGGTGTGCGCGGCAGTGACCTGGGGATGGCTGCTAGCACTGCGAGCCCGAGCGCCGCGGCGTGCAGCACCACCACGGGAGGAGTCGGTTCCAGTGCCAGCATCGGCGGAACGCACGCCAGCGCCATGAGCAGCCACGGCAACCGGGTGTCGCAGCTGCCGGTGCGCGCGGTGTGGATCAGGTACCAGCCCAGCAGCAGGTGGATGAGGTTCTGCAGCGGGTCGACCGGCAGCAGTACGAGCGTCCCGTCGCCGAGGAACCCGCTCACCACGAACCCGAGCACGCCGAGCGTCCCGAACACCACGCCCATCGCGGTCGCGAGCCTGGTCCGGTGCGACTCGTGCGCGAGTTTCGAAAACCCGATCATGCGAGCCTCGAACCGGTGGAACACCAGGACGAGCGGCACGAGCAGGAACACCAGCCAGATCGGTGCCTGCGAGACGCCGAGCAACCCGACCACGGCCCCGACACCGGCCAGGTAAGCCAGGTAGACCGTCATCGGGGCCCGGCGCGCGAAGTTCACGACGTGCCACGAACGGCCCTCGAGCCATGCGCTGACCCGGCCGCGAGCGAGCAGCGCCACGCACACCTGCGCCACCCCGAGCACCATCATCGAACGCGGGTAGTCGCTGAAGAACACCAGCGCCGGCAACGTGACCGCGCCCACCGCCGCCAGCGTCCGGCGGGAGATCTTCTGCAACGTCCCGTCGGCGTAGAAGAACCCGATCTGCTGCATCAGCAACGCGCCGACGATCAGGTTCACGTACCCGCCGGTCTTCCAGTCGGTGGACGTGCGCGCGATCTCGACGCCCAGCGTCACCAGCATCAGCACGAACGGCGCGGTGCGGCGGAAGCGCTGGTGCAGCCACGCGGCGGCGGGCGTCGCGGCCACCGCGAGCAGGTAGACCCCGAGGAACCACAACGGATGCGTGATCAGGCGGCTGTACGCGTCGACCCGCACGTCGAGCAGGTTCAACGCCGCGAACAACACCACCCACAGCAACACGAACGCGAGCACCGGCCGCAGCAGCCACGACGTTCGCGACGACACCCAGCAGCCGAAGCCGCCCTCGTGCGCCTGCCACGACCGCAGGTTCGCGTGCCCGCCCGCGAAGAAGAACAACGGCACCGCCTGCAACGCCCACAGCCACGGCGTGCCGGCACCGCGCAGGTGGGCGAGCGTCGCCACGGTCTCGCCGAGAACGAGGAGGACGAGGCTGAACAGCCGCAGGAAGGTGGCGTACCGGTCCTGCCTGGCGTGCGCCCGCTCGAGCGGCAGTGAGTTCGCTGTGGCGGCGTGCGGGCCCGCGGGCAGCTCCTCGCGGCGACGACCGTGCAGGCGCGCCAGCAGGAGGAACACGACGATCGCACTGCCGAACGCCCACGCCACCACGGGCTCGTGCCCCGGCGGTCCCCAGCGCTGGCGCCACGAGTTGAACTTCAGTCCCAGCGCGTAGGTCTCGGCGACCGCGTGACAGCTCGACTCCGAGCCGCGCGGGTTCATCCGGCACTGGGTGTGCAGGTCGGTCGTGAGCCGGTCGTCCAGCGCCTTGCGCGCGTCCTGCCCGAGTGGATGCCCCTTCGCCTCGGCGTAGCGCAACAGGTCGTAACCGAGGTCGTGCGCGCGGCACCCGGTGCTGAAGTCCCACTCGGTGTCGCCGGCGGGCCCGGAACAGCCACCGGAGGCGTCGACCAGCCGCAACGTCCCGTCCGGCGCCGTCACCGTCTTGGGATCGCGGCCCATCTGCCGGTCGAAGTCCGACGGCAGGTTGACCTGCGGATCGTGGGTCGCGGACGGCGCGACGAACGCGTTGACGGCGTTGATCGCGGCCACCACGTCACCGCTGGGCGGCATCCCGTCGTCGCCGGTCGCGGGGCGCGAGGCGATGACCCCGCACACGAACACCGCGAGCGTGATGACCGTGAACCGGAACCAGGCCGGGAGTCGGAAGAGGAGTTTGCGCGCGCCCATTGTCGGGCAAGGTTACGGAACGGTCTCGTGTGATCGCCAATTCACGAGGTCACGACGACCGGAGTGAGTGACGCGAGTGCCATGCGCGACAACAGCGCGGCCATCTGGTCACGGTCGAGGTGCGCGCTGTGAGGCGTTGAGTTGATCAACCCGAACACCGCGTGCGCTGCCGCCCGCGCGGTCGGTTCGTCGAAGTCGGGCACGGTGCGCCTGATCGTCTCGACCCACACCTCGACGTAACGTCGCTGCAACGCCCGCACGCGCCGGCGGTCCGGGTCGGTGAGGTTCGCGAGGTTCCGCATCTGCACCGTGATGAGCGCCGGGTCGTCCAGCGCGAAGTCGACGTGCCAGCCGACCAGCGCCCGCAACGCTTCCTCGCCGGTCGACGCCGCGTCCACACGGGCCTGGCCGCCGTCGAGCAGCCGTTCGGAGATCGACGTCAGCATCTCGCCGAGCATCGCGTCCTTGCTGCGGAAGTGGCGGTAGAGCGCGGGACCGGAGATGCCGACGGCGGCGCCGATGTCGTCGATGCCCACGCCGTGGAAGCCGTGCCGCGCGAAGAGCTCGGCCGCGGCGGTGAGGATCTGGTCCCGACGTGAGGGTTTCTCGGCCACCAGGGGAGGTTAGCAGCCGTTTACCTAGTCGTCCGATGGGTGGAATCTCCGCAGGTACAAGCCCCAAATGTTGACTCTTCACGAATACTTCACACAGGTCTTACTCGTGGGTAACCATTGGCCTGCAATGCATCACACCCTGCGGCCCCTTCGGGAGTCTTCGATGCGTCCTGCTCACTTCCTCGCCGCGGTGGTCACCGCCGCCGCGGCCGTCATCGCACTGGCCAACCCCGCCAGTGCGGCCGCCGTCAACTACGTCGCGCTGGGCGACTCGTACGCATCGGGCCTGGGTACGGGCTCGTACGACGGTTCCAGTGGCAGCTGCAAGCGCGGCCCGCTCGCCTATCCGGCGCTGTGGGCGGCCTCGCACGCACCGGCGTCCTTCAAGTCCGTGGCCTGTTCCGGTGCACGAACATCCGACGTCCTGAACAGCCAGGTCTCGTCGCTCGCGGCCTCGACCACGCTGGTGACCCTGCAGGTCGGCGGCAACGACGCCGGCTTCACCGACGTGGTCACGACTTGTACTTTTGGTTCAGACCAAGACTGCGTCAACCGGGTGAATCAGTCGAAGGCCTTCATCGCGAACACGCTTCCCGGACTCCTCGACAACGTCTACGGCACGGTCAGGTCGAAGTCGCCGTCCGCCAAGGTCGTGGTCCTCGGCTACCCGCGTCTCTACAAGGTGCCGGGGTCGTGCAACGTCGGGCTGAGCGACACCAAGAGGTCCGCGATCAACTCCGGCGCTGACGCACTGCACGCGGGCATCAGCGCGCGGGCGGCGGCGGCCGGGTTCAGCTACGCCGACGTGCGCGGGGCGTTCACCGGGCACGAGATCTGCTCGTCGAGCTGGTGGCTGAACAGCCTCAGCTGGCCTGTCGAGGAGTCGTACCACCCGAACCAGAACGGGCACCGCAGCGGTTATCTGCCTGCGCTCCAGTCGGTCATCGGCTAGGTTATTCCGGAACGTGGGAGTGCCTGATTTGCCACTTGACCTGCGGTGTGGCGGCTCTCAAGGCGTTCCGGTGGACCGGTAGGTTAGCGGGCGCTAACATGAGGAAGTTAACGCCCGCTAACCTGAGGTCTGGGGAGCATGGACGCACCCGCCCTGCGCAGCGCCGCCGAGCCGTCGGACCGCTACGCCAAGGAGCACGCCGCACTCGTCGACGAGCTGCGCGGCAAGCTCGCCACCGCCGCACTGGGCGGTCCCGAGAAGACCCGTCAGCGGCACGTCGACCGCGGCAAGCTGCTGCCCCGCGACCGCGTCGACACGCTGGTCGACCCCGGTTCGCCGTTCCTGGAGCTGTCGCCGCTGGCCGCCAACGGCATGTACGGCGACGAGGCGCCGGCCGCGGGCATCATCACCGGCGTCGGACGGGTCTCCGGCCGTGAGTGCGTGATCGTCGCGAACGACGCCACGGTCAAGGGCGGCACCTACTACCCGATCACGGTCAAGAAGCACCTGCGCGCGCAGGAAGTGGCGCTGCAGAACAACTTGCCGTGCGTCTACCTGGTCGACTCCGGCGGTGCGTTCCTGCCCAAGCAGGACGACGTGTTCCCGGACCGCGAGCACTTCGGCCGGATCTTCTACAACCAGGCCACGATGTCAGCTCGAGGCATCCCGCAGATCGCCGCCGTGCTCGGGTCGTGCACCGCGGGTGGCGCGTACGTGCCCGCGATGAGTGACGAGGCGATCATCGTGCGGAACCAAGGGACGATCTTCCTCGGCGGCCCGCCGCTGGTGAAGGCCGCGACCGGCGAGGTTGTCAGCGCTGAGGATCTTGGTGGCGGAGACCTGCACTCGCGCACGTCCGGTGTCACCGACCACCTCGCCGAGAACGACGCGCACGCGTTGAGGATGGTCCGCTCGATCATCTCGACGCTCGGACCGCGCGTGCAGCGCCCGTGGGACGTCGCGCCGGTCGAGGCTCCGGCGGTCACGGACGATCTTTTCGGTGTGGTGCCGACGGATTCCCGGACGCCCTACGACGTGCGCGAGGTCATCGCGCGGGTCGTGGACGGCTCGAAGTTCCAGGAGTTCAAGAAGGAGTACGGCACGACCCTGGTGACGGGGTTCGCGCGCATCCACGGGCATCCGGTCGGGATCGTCGCCAACAACGGCATCCTGTTCGGCGAGTCGGCGGTGAAGGGCGCGCACTTCATCCAGCTGTGCGACAAGAGGTCCATCCCGCTGGTGTTCCTGCAGAACATCACCGGGTTCATGGTCGGCCGCGAGTACGAGGCGGGCGGCATCGCCAAGCACGGCGCCAAGATGGTCACCGCGGTGGCCTGCGCGCGCGTCCCGAAGTTCACCGTGATCATCGGTGGCAGCTTCGGCGCCGGCAACTACTCGATGTGCGGACGGGCGTACTCGCCGCGCTTCCTGTGGATGTGGCCGAACGCGCGCATCTCCGTGATGGGTGGTGAGCAGGCGGCGTCGGTTCTCGCGACCGTGCGGCGCGACCAGCTCGGCGACGAGTGGTCGGCGGAGGACGAGGAGGCGTTCAAGGCGCCGATCCGTCAGCAGTACGAGGACCAGGGCAACCCGTACTACTCGACGGCGCGGCTCTGGGACGACGGCGTGATCGACCCGCGCGACACCCGCATGGTGCTCGGGCTGGCGTTGTCCGCCGCGGCGAACGCCCCCATCGACGATGTTTCCTACGGCGTCTTCCGGATGTGATCATGTTCGACAGCGTTCTGGTGGCGAACCGCGGGGAGATCGCGGTTCGGGTGATCCGCGCACTGCGGTCGCTCGGGATCCGTTCCGTCGCCGTGTACTCCGACGCGGACGCCGATGCGTTGCACGTCCGGCTGGCCGACGAGGCCGTGCGGATCGGGCCCGCGGCGGCTCGTGACTCGTACCTGTCCATCGAGAAGATCGTTGCGGCCGCCGTGTCCACGGGTGCGCAGGCGATTCACCCCGGCTACGGCTTCCTGGCCGAGAACACCGCGTTCGCGAAGGCTTGTGACGCTGCCGGCGTGGTGTTCGTCGGCCCGCCCGCGTCGGCGATCGACGCGATGGGCGACAAGATCCGCGCGAAGCTGACGGTGTCGGCCGCGGGTGTTCCCGTCGTGCCGGGCCGGACTCGTGCGGGCATGTCCGACGACGAGCTCGTCGAGGCCGCCGCCGAGATCGGGTTTCCCGTGCTGCTCAAGCCTTCCGCCGGTGGCGGTGGCAAGGGCATGCGACTGGTGCACGAAGAGTCCTCGTTGCGTGAGGCCATCGAGTCGGCACGGCGTGAGGCGCGCGGGTCGTTCGGTGACGACACGCTGCTGATCGAGCGGTTCATCACGAACCCGCGGCACATCGAGATCCAGGTGCTGGCGGACTCGCACGGCAACGTGATCCACCTCGGTGAGCGCGAGTGCAGTCTGCAGCGACGGCACCAGAAGATCATCGAGGAGGCGCCGTCGCCGTTCCTGACGCCTGAGGTCCGCGAGGCGATGGGCTCCGCGGCGGTCGACGCGGCCAAGTCCTGCGGCTACGTCGGCGCGGGCACCGTCGAGTTCATCGTGGACGGTTCGACCGGCGATTACTTCTTCATGGAGATGAACACCCGGCTGCAGGTCGAGCACCCGGTGACCGAGATGGTCACGGGCGTCGACCTGGTCGAGTGGCAGCTCCGCGTCGCCGCCGGCCAGGTGCTCGAGCTTTCGTACGAGCTGACCGGGCACTCGGTCGAGGCACGCGTCTACGCCGAGGACCCGGCGCGCGGCTTCCTGCCGACCGGTGGACGGGTGCTGGCACTGCGCGAGCCCACGTCGGTCCGCGTTGATTCGGGGCTGTACGAGGGACTCGTCGTCGGTTCTGACTACGACCCGATGCTCGCCAAGGTGATCGCGCACGGCCGCACCCGCGAGGAAGCGTTGCGGCGCCTGGACCACGCGCTGGGCGAGATGGTGCTGCTCGGTGTCACGACGAACATCCCGTTCCTGCGGGCTTTGCTGCGTGACGAGGACGTTCGCTCCGGCGCGCTCGACACCGGTCTCGTGGAGCGGAAGCTCGACTCGTTGACCTCGGCCGAGATTCCCGACGAGGTGTACGTGGCGGCGGGTCTGGAGCGGTCGATCGAACCGCGCGGCGACGACCCGTGGGACGAGCTCTCCGGGTGGCGCCTCGGCGAGCACGCGTGGACGACGTGGCGGATCAACGACGTCGACGTGCGGGTTCGCGGTGACGAAGTCGTTGTGGGCGCTGGAGAACCGGTCAAGGCCCGTGCGCGGAGGGAAGGCGCGGACCTGCTCGTCGGGTCGCGCCGGTACGCCATCGCGCGGGACGGCGACGTGCTGTGGCTCGGTCACGACGGCGCCTCCTGGGCGTTGACCGAGGCCGAGTTCCTGGTCGGTGCCTCCGGTGGTGCCGCTGCCTCCGGTGGTCCGGTGAAGTCGCCGATGCCCGGCACCGTGCTGGTGGTCCGCGCCCAGCAGGGCGACGAGGTGACCGCCGGTCAAGCGTTGTTCGTGGTCGAGGCCATGAAGATGGAGCACACCGTGACCGCACCGGTCGACGGCGTGCTCGCCGAAGTGAACGTGCAAGCAGGCCAGCAGGTCAAACTCGACCAGGTGCTGGCCCTCGTCGTCTCTCACGAGGAGTGACACCGATGTTGGACTTCAGACTCCCGAGCGAGTACGAGGACCTGCGCAAGACCGTCGAGGAGTTCGCCCGCGACGAGGTCGCCCCGGTCATCGGCGACTACTACGAGCGCTGCGAGTTCCCGTACCCGATCGTGGCGAAGATGGGGCAGATGGGCCTGCTCGGCCTGCCGTTCCCCGAAGAGCACGGCGGCATGGGCGGTGACTACTTCGCGCTGTGCCTGACGCTGGAGGAGCTCGCCCGCGTCGACTCGTCCGTCGCGATCACCGTCGAGGCCGCGACCTCGCTCGGTGCCATGCCGATCTACCGCTTCGGCACCGACGAGCAGAAGGCCGAGTGGCTGCCTTCGCTCACGTCCGGCGAGAAGCTCGGCGCGTTCGGCCTGACCGAGCCGGGCAGCGGTTCGGACGCGGGCGCTCTCGCGACCACGGCCCGCCTCGACGGTGACGAGTGGGTCATCAACGGCACCAAGGCGTTCATCACGAACTCCGGCACGGACATCACCGGCCTGGTGACCGTCGCGGCGGTCACGGGAACCCAGCCCGACGGCCGCAAGGAGATCTCGTCGATCATCGTCCCGTCCGGCACGCCGGGCTTCACGGTGTCGAAGAAGTACTCCAAGGTCGGCTGGTGCGCCTCGGACACCCGTGAGCTGTCCTTCCAGGACTGCCGGGTGCCCGCCGCGAACCTGCTCGGTACGCGCGGCCGCGGCTTCGCCCAGTTCCTGCGGACGCTGGACGAGGGCCGTGTCGCCATCGCCGCGCTGTCCGTCGGCCTGGCGCAGGGTTGCGTGGACGAGTCGGTGCGCTACGCCCATGAGCGCGAGACGTTCGGCGCGAAGATCGGGACGTACCAGGCGATCCAGTTCAAGATCGCCGAGATGGAGGCCCGCGTGCACACCGCGCGCCTGGCCTACTACGAGGCGGCGTCGCGGATGTTGCGCGGCGAGCCGTTCAAGAAGCAGGCGGCCATCGCGAAGCTCGTGTCGTCCGAGGCGGCGATGGACAACGCCAGGGACGCCACGCAGATCTTCGGCGGGTACGGCTTCATGAACGAGTACCCGGTCGGCCGCTTCTACCGCGACGCCAAGATCCTGGAGATCGGCGAGGGCACCTCCGAGGTGCAGAAGATGCTGATCGCCCGCGAGCTCGGCCTTTAGATCTTGGGCACAGCGCGGTCGATGATCGCGCTGAAGTCGGTGTTCTTGGGGAGCGTGCCGAATGCGACTCCCCAGTCACCGCCGAGCCGCGAGCCCAGGAACGCGTCCGCGACTGCAGGGTGTCCGTGCTTGACCAGCAGGGCACCCTGCAGGATCAGCGCCATCTTCTCCACGACCCGGCGTGCCTGCGACTCGTCCACATCGGACAGAGCGGTGCCCAGCTCGTTCAACGCCTTGTCGATGCGTTGATCGACGCCGGAGACGACGCTGAGGAACTCCTGCACCGACTCGGGTTCCTTCTTCATCGCCCGCAGCACGTCCAGAGCGGCGACGTTGCCGGAGCCCTCCCAGATCGACATCAACGGCGACTCCCGGAACAGCCGAGGCATCCCGCTGTCCTCGATGTAACCGTTGCCGCCCAAACACTCCAGAGCCTCGGCCGCGTGCACCGGACCGCGCTTGCACACCCAGTACTTGGTGACCGCGAGGCCGAGCCGCGGCCGGTGCTGCGCAAGCCACATCGCCGCCGTCGTGGCCGCCTCGGACTCCACAGCCAAGTCCGCCAGCACGTTGCGCATCGCCGGCTGGTCGATCAGGTAGCTCCCGAACGCCTTGCGGTGCGCGGCGTGGTGCGCAGCCTGCCTCAGGCCGGCCCGCATGCCTGCCGCTGAGCCGAGAACGCAGTCGAGGCGGGTCATGTTGACCATCTCGATGATCGTCCGCACGCCGCGACCCTCATCACCGACTCGGTGGGCGAACGCCTCGTCGTACTCGATCTCGGCGGACGCGTTGGACTTGTTGCCCAGCTTGTCCTTCAGCCGCTGCAGGAAGAACCGGTTGCGCGTGCCGTCCGGCAGCACCCGCGGCACCAGGAAGCAGGTCAGCCCTCCTGGCGCCTGCGCCAAGGTGAGGAACACATCGGACATCGGTGCCGACGTGAACCATTTGTGCCCGGTCAACACATAGCCGTCGTCGACCGGCTTCGCGACCGTGGTGTTCGCGCGGACGTCCGATCCGCCCTGTTTCTCCGTCATCGACATGCCGGCGATGAGGCCGCGCTTGGTGAGAGGAGCCTTGAGACCGAAGTCGTAGTTCCGAATGGTGAGAAGCGGTTCGTAGATTTCAGCCAGTTCCGGTGCGACGCGCAAAGCGGGCACCGATGCATAAGTCATCGAAATCGGGCATCCGTGGCCTGCCTCGACCTGAGACCACACGTAGAACTTGGCGGCCCTCTCGAGATGCTCGCCATCGACATATGCGTGCAATCCGTGCGAGACGGCGACGTCCATCAGTTCGTGCCACGCAGGGTGGAACTCGACCTCGTCGATCCGGTTCCCGTACCGGTCGTGCGTGTGCAGGACCGGCGGATACGTGTTCGCGAGGCGTCCGCGCTCCTGCCACTCGGCGCTGCCCGCGAGCGTGCCCACCGAGTGCAGTTCGGCGTCGTCGACCCAGCTGAGCAGGGCAGGATCGTCCGCGACGTCGTGACCGCTCAGCGGCGGAACCTGGTTGGTCACCTCGTGCGTAGCCATGCCTCGCACGCTACTACCGGTAAGTAACTTTCGGCAGGGTGCGACGAAAGATCGCTGGCCCATTCGGGCTTTTGGGCGTGCCAACGGCGCTGACGAGGAATAACGTCGTTCTGGTGAGTGACCATGGGCACAGCACGGCCGTTGCTGCGTTGACCGCGCAGTACGCCGCGATGCGCGAAGGTGCGCCGGTGCGGCTCGCGAAGAAGACGTCGAACCTGTTCCGGTTCCGCGCCGAGCAGTCGGGCGGGCTGGACGTCGGCAGGTTCGACCGGGTGCTGGCGGTGGACCCGGTCGGACGCACCGCGCAGGTGCAGGGCATGACCACCTACGAGAACCTCGTCGCCGCAACGCTGCGCCACGGCCTGATGCCGCTGGTGGTGCCGCAGCTCAAGACGATCACGATCGGCGGCGCGGTGGCGGGACTGGGCATCGAGTCCACGTCCTTCCGCAACGGCCTTCCGCACGAGTCCGTGCGGGAGTTGGAGATCCTCACCGGTGACGGCGAGGTCGTGATCGCCAAACCGGACGACGACCTGTTCCGCGCGTTCCCCAACTCCTACGGGACGCTGGGTTACGCGCTGCGGCTGGAGATCGAGCTGGAACCGGTGCGGCAGTACGTCCGGTTGCGGCACGTGCCTTTCGGCTCTTTCGCCGAATGCGCGGCCGTCATCGAGGAGGTGTGTTCGGACGGTTCGGCGGACTTCGTCGACGGCACGGTGTTCTCGCGCGGCGAGATGTACCTGACGTTGGGGCATTACGCCGACATCGCGCCGTACACGTCCGACTACACCGGAAACCAGATCTACTACAAGTCCATCCAGAAACGCCGCACGGACCACCTGACCATCCACGACTACCTGTGGCGCTGGGACACCGACTGGTTCTGGTGCTCCCGCGCGTTCGGTGCGCAGAACCCGGTGGTGCGAAGGCTGTGGCCCAAGCGCTACCTGCGTTCGGACGTGTACCGCAAGCTCGTGGCCAAGCACCGGCAGTTGAGGCCGCGGGTCGACGTGGAACCGGTGATCCAGGACGTGGAGATCCCGGTCGGTGCGTTGGCCGACTTCCTCGACTTCTTCGACCGCGAGATCGGCATCGCGCCGGTGTGGCTGTGCCCGGTTCGCCTGCGTGACACCACGGGATGGCCGCTGTACCCGATGGACAAGGACACGTTGTACGTCAACG
The DNA here is from genome assembly GCF_040629405.1 of Lentzea sp. NPDC005914. Lineage (NCBI taxonomy): Bacteria > Bacillati > Actinomycetota > Actinomycetes > Pseudonocardiales > Pseudonocardiaceae > Lentzea > Lentzea sp. NPDC005914. The sequence goes on from NZ_JBEXVQ010000018.1 coordinate 18,178, forward strand.
TCGGGTTCTGGTCGGAGGTCCCGGTGCGGCCGGGGGAGAAGATGGGTGACCGAAACCGGTTGATCGAGCGCGAGGTGGCGCGGCTGGGCGGTCACAAGTCGCTGTACTCGGACTCCTACTACGAGGAGGACGATTTCTGGCGGCATTACAACGGTTCGCACTACCGGTCCGTGAAGAGCCGGTACGACCAGACGAACCGCTTGCCTGATCTGTACGCCAAGTGTGTCAGGGGACGATGAATGCGGTTGGCCTCCATTTTTCAGCGCATCACAGGTGGCAGCGACGTTCGCTTCCAGGCCTACGACGGCAGTACCGCCGGGCCGGAAGCGGCCTCGGTGTCCATCGACATCAAGACACCGGAAGCCTTGTCCTACCTGGCTTCCGCACCGGGTGAGCTCGGCCTGGCCCGTGCCTACGTGACCGGTCACCTGGAGATCCTCGGCGACGTGCACGCCGGGCTCTCCCAGCTGTCCGAGTTGTCCCTGCGCGAGCTCCCGTGGCTGCAACGCGTCGAGCTGCTGCGGTTCCTGGGCCGGGTTCGCCTGTCGCACAAGGTGGCCCCACCGCCGCAGGAGACCAGGCTGCGCGGCCTGCGTCACTCCAAGGCACGTGACCAGGCCGCCATCGCCCACCACTACGACGTCTCCAACCAGTTCTACGAGTGGATCCTCGGCCCGTCGATGGCCTACACCTGCGCGGTGTACCCGTCGCTGGAGTCCACTTTGGAGGAAGCCCAGTTCGCCAAGCACGACCTGGTCGCGCGCAAGCTCGGTCTGCAGCCCGGCATGAAACTGCTGGACGTCGGCTGCGGCTGGGGCGGCATGGTCATGCACGCGGCCCGTGAGTACGGGGTGCGGGCGATCGGCGTGACGCTTTCTCGCAACCAGGCCGAATGGGCGCAGAAGGCCATCGTCGAGGCCGGGTTGTCGGACCTGGCGGAGGTCCGGCACCTCGACTACCGCGACGTCCGGGAGTCCGGGTTCGACGCGGTGTCGTCGATCGGTCTGACCGAACACATCGGCAAGGCCAAGTTGCCGGGGTACTTCTCGTCGTTGTACGGGAAGCTCAAGCCCGGTGGACGGATGCTGAACCACTGCATCACCAGGCCGAACAACAAGGAGAAAGCGTTGTCCGGGCCGTTCATCAACCGGTACGTGTTCCCGGACGGCGAGCTGGTCGGGCCCGGCCACATCGTGTCGTTGATGCACGACACCGGGTTCGAGGTGCGGCACGAGGAGAACATCCGCGAGCACTACTCGCTGACTCTCGCGGCGTGGAGCCGCAACCTGGACGCGCACTGGGAAGAGGCGGTCGAGGAGGTCGGGGAGGCTCGGGCTCGGGTGTGGCGGCTGTACCTGGCTGCGTCACGGCTCGGGTTCGACCGCAACAACATCCAGTTGCACCAGGTGCTCGGGGTGAAGCTGGACGGGACGAAGTCGCACATGCCGTTGCGCCCGGACTGGCTTTCCTGACCGGTGGCGGGCGGCTCTTCGCCGCCCGCCACGCACTCACGGAGCCGGCACCGGGAACGCCGCCGGGCTGCGCCGCCCGTTGGCCCCGATCGCCCGCACCCCGAAGAACACGTTGTCCTTCGACAGGTCGACGGTGTGCGCCCCGACCGCCCCGAGCGGAATCCGGTGCGTCCAGTCCGCCGCGTCGGTGGGCCGCCACACCACCTCGTACCCGGCCGCGGCGGCATCCACGTCCCACACCAGGTCCGTCTCGTTCGTGAGCCGGTTGGTCCGGATGCGGACGTTGCGAGGCGTCCCCGGTGCCGTGGCGAGCGACCACAGCACGGCGGCGTTCACCCGCGCGACCCGCGTCATGTAGCCGAAGTCGCAGAACTCGGGCAGGTCGCCGTACTGCACGCCGTTCTCCACCCGGACGTTCTGGTGCTGGTGCGCGTAGTCCTCGTGCGGCTCGGTGAACCGTGCGGCAGGGAATCCTCGTTCCAGGAACGGGATGTGGTCGCCGCCGCGCAGATACCGGTCGCGCCGGTAGATCACCTCGACGGTCATGCCGGTGCCCGCGAGGTCGGTGACGAACCGGGCCAGCTGGCGTGACGGCGAGTCGTTCTCGCCGCCGACCGAACGCCGGACCGCCGCCTGCTCGGGCGTCTCCGAGGTGGGCACGCCCTCCGCGAACAACCGGACGACGCCGGCCGCCGAGGCAGGCGCGGCTCCGACGATGTCGTTGGTGAACATGCCCTGCACGCCGGTCAGCGTCGATGCCAGGTGCGCCGCGCCGTACAGGCCCTGCTCCTCGCCGGCGACCGCCGCGAAGACGATCGTCGCGTCCACGACCCTGCCGGCCACGACCCGCGCGATCTCCATGACCGCGGCCACCCCGGACGCGTCGTCGTCGGCGCCCGGTGCGTCGCTGACGGCGTCCAACGGGTCGGAAGCGCGCGAGTCGTAGTGGCCGGAAACGACGTAGATCCGGGACGGGTCCTTGGAGCCGCGCAGCGTGGCGAGGACGTTGGTGATGGTCGTCGCCACCGGCACGCGCGGCGACGGCGGCTGCACGAACGACTGCAGCTCGATCTCGAGCTGGCCGCCGTACGAACGCAGCTCGCGGAAGATCCAGTCCCGCGCGGCCCCGATGCCGCGCACCGGATCAGTCTGACTGGACAGCGTGTGGCGGGTGCCGAACGACACGAGCTTGCGGACGGTCGCCTCGATCCGCCGCTGGTCGATCTCGGTCAGGAGGCGTCGCAGCTCACGATCGGGCTGCTGAGGGGTGGTCGGACGTCCCGGTCCGGTGGGCCAAGCAGCCGGAGACGCGTTGGCAGGGGTAACGGCCACGACCGCGGGGCTCATCGCCGCCGCGGTCATGAACTGTCGTCGACTGGGCATCACCCCGGTCTAGACCTGGGGCGCGCTCCCGCACAAGGGTCAGCTGAGCTGGTCCACGATCTGCTTGGCCTGGTTCGACGGGATCGCGAACCCGATCCCCACGCTTCCGGCCTCACCGCTGCTCGACGCCGGCGAGTAGATCGCCGAGTTGATCCCGATCAGCTCACCGGCCGCGTTCACCAGCGCGCCGCCGGAGTTGCCGGGGTTGATCGACGCGTCGGTCTGGATCGCCTGGTACGTAACGGGTTGCGAGCGGCGCGTCTCACCGGGCACCGTCACCTTGCGGTCCAGTGCGGAGACGATGCCGGTCGTCACGGTGCCCTGCAGGCCCGACGGCGAACCGATCGCCATCACCGCGTCGCCGACCTTCACCGAACCCGAGTCCGCCCACTTGATCGGCGTCAGCCCGGACACACCGGATGCCTGCAGCACGGCGAGGTCCGAGGTCGGATCCGTGGAGACCACGGTGGCCGCGACCTTGCGGCCGTCGTTCAACGTCACCGAGACCTGGCCGCCGGCGGAGGCGACGACGTGGTTGTTGGTGAGGATCTTGCCGTCCGCCGACAGGATCACGCCGGAGCCGAGGCCGTTGCCGACGTTCACCTGCACCACGGAGGGCAGCACGGTCGACGCCACGGCCGACCAGTCCAAAGTGGACGTGTTGGAGATCGTCTGCGCCGACACGGACGAGGACGCCGAAGACGGCGAGTCCGGTGACGCGATGACCGCGCCCGTCACACCTCCGAACAACCCGGCGACGAGCGCCGCCGCGGTGAGCATCGGAGCCGTGCGGCGCCAGAACTTCGGCGCCGGGGTAACGGCGGGCTGCGGTTCCACCAGTGACCCGCTCATGGCGGGGAAGCTCTGCTCGGTCATGACTCCACGATGGACCGCCATCATGTGAGCAACCTGTGGGAGAAGCCGAGAAAACCCTGATAAGAACTAGCTGAGAAGCAGCCTGGCGACGTCCGCGGACGACAGCGGCGGCCCGAAGTGCGGCCCCTGCCCACCCGTCACGCCCAGCGCGGCGAGCCGTGCCGCCTCGGCGTCGGTGCGCACGTCCTCGGCGTACAGCGGCAGCCGCAGGACCGACGCCCACTGCAGCAGGGCGACCGAGGCGCTCTCCTCCACCCGGTTCGCACCCTCGTCCAGCCCGTGCACGACGGTGCCGGTGAACTTCACGCCGCTCAACGGAATCAGCCGCAGCCGGTCGACACCGACGTTGCCGCCGTTCATCTGGTCCAGCACGAGGCCGATGCCGCGCTCGGCCAGGATCGTCAGCTCTTCCAGCTGCTCGTCGTTCAGCAACGCCGGCAGGTGCTCGTGCAGCTCGAAGCGCAACAGGGACGCGGGCAGCCCGGTCCGGTCCAGCACCCGCGCCACCTCGGCGACGAGCTCGGGTTCCTGGCACAGCCGCGGCGGCAGGTCGATCGACAGCACCGGCGTCCTGGAGCCCAACGCCTGATGCCACGCCGCGGCGTGCGAGCAGGCCTCCGCGAGCGCCCAGTGCACGAGCCTGACGATCATGCCGTTGTCGGAGGACTGGTCGGTGAACATGTTCGGGCACAGCACCCCGTGCTCCGGGTGGTTCCAGACGATCTTCGCCTCGAGGGCGAGCACCGACCCGTCGGTGAACGAGTGGACGGGGAGGTAGTCGATCCGGAACTGGCCCTCCTCCAGCGCACCGGGGATCGACGCGGCGAGCGCGTATCTCTCCTTGTCGCGCAGGTCGCGGTCGCGGTCGTACAGCGCCCACTGGGCCTTGCCGTCACGCTTCGCCCAGCCGACCGTGACGTCCGCCGCCCGCAGCAGGTCCACCGGGTCGCCGCCACGGGCCGCGCGAGCCACGATTCCCACGGACGTGGTCACGCCGATGCCGTGAGGACCGACCCAGATCGGCTCCTCCAGCCGGGCGGTGAACTCCTCGACCAGGGCGATCACGCCGCGGACGTCGCGGGGGTCCTTGATCAGGACGCAGAACTCGTCCTCGCCGATGCGCGCGACCTTGCCGACGTCCTCGGAGAACACCGCCCGCAGGTGCGTCGCGACCTGCATCAGCACCCTGTTGCCGGTGTTGTGCCCGAACGCGTCGTTCACGCCGCGGAACCCGTCGATGTCGACCTGCACCAGCGCCAGCGTCTCCGGGCCCTTGGTGCCGACGGCGCCCTCCAGCCAGCCGAGGAACTGCGCCCGGTTCGGCAGGCCGGTCTGCATGTCGTTGAGGCTCTGACGCACGAGCTGCGTCTGCAGTGCGCGCATCTCGTTCATGTTCTCGATCATCGTGACGAAGTACGGCGGCGCGTCTTCCTGTTCACGCACCAACGAGATCGCCATGTGCGTCTGGATCGTCTCGCCGTCGCTGCGGATCATCCGCTTCTCGACCCGGATGTTGTCGTGGTCGGACGCGATCAGCTGCTGGGCCAGTTCCCGCAGCCCCGCGCGGTCGTCGGGGTGCACCAGGTCGCGGCCGCTCATCGTGCGCAGGTCGTCGTGGCTGTAGTCGAGCATCGCCAGCAACGCCTCGTTGATGTCGATGATGTCGCCCTTGAGGCTGCTGACGACGATGCCGAACGCCGCGCTGTGGAAGATCGCCCGGAACTTCGCCTCGCTCACCCGGACAGCGCTTTCCGCCCGGCGCATCGTGTTGATCGCGGCCGTGCGGCTGATCTCCTGCTGGTCGAGCGTGCGGTCGCGCAGCCCCTCGGCGTACCCGGCGGCGAGTGCGGCCAGCTGGGCCGGCGTGACCGGCGTGTGCTCACCGAGGTAGGCGAGCGACTCCTCCAGCGTGGCGGAGGAGATGAAGTCGTTCTCGACCATCGACCGGCCGACCTGCCGAGCCTCGCCCACGCCACCACCGAGCAACTGCTCGACGAAGCCGCCGAGCAGTTGCTCGAGCTTCTCGCGTGTGAGGTTCGCGAGGACGGTGTTGGAGATCGCCGCCGCCCAGCGAACGGCGGGCTCTCGGCTGTCGACCATGTTCATTCAGCTCAGGTGGCCATTCGTGGGGACCGGGTGATCCGCTGATCGATCGTCGGACGCCAATCGATACGCCTGCGCAACCCACTTCCGCCAGATTCGGTCGAACGGGTGACATCCCGCGCGGTACCACCACCGGGTGTGGGTCCAGCGAAACAGCTTACTGATCACGACTGGCCTGTCCAACCGAACCCCGATTCCCGGGCGCGAATCCCGGGATCGGTCACGAATTCACTCGTTTGAACTAATGAATCGCCTTGTCGAACGCCAGCGGACCTATTGTGAGTGGGTCTGTCTCAACGTCGAACAAGGGCGTGTAGCCGGTCGCCAGGTACAGCGCTTTCGCTTCGGGCTGACGCGGCCCCGTCGTGAGGTAGAGTCGGCGGTAGCCGAAGGCCCGTGCCTCCTTCTCCAGCTCTTCCACGACCCGGCGCGCCAGCCCGCGCCGGCGGTGACGCGAGTGCGTCCAGATCCGCTTCAGCTCAGCCGTCTCGTCGTCGAGGCGCTTGAACGCTCCGCCCGCGACCGCCTCGCCGGCCTCCATGAGCAGCAGGAACTGTCCGTGTGGCGGCTCGAACACGTCCGCCGGCCGTTGCATCTCCTCCGCGCCTCTTGGCCCGTAACGGGTCGTGTACTCGTAGGTCAGCTCAGCGACCAGCTGCGCCGCGTCCGGATCCGACTGCCGGACGCGGCGCACTTCGAGGGTGGTCATGCGGCCTTGGCCCGATCCCGCTTCGCGACCTCTTCGCGCACCAGCGGAATCACGTACCGGCCGAAGTCGATCGCGTCGTCCAGCAGGTCGTATCCGCGCGCCGACAGGATGTCCACGCCGAGGTCGTAGTAGTCGAGCAACGCCTGCGCGACGGTCTCCGGGGTGCCGACCAACGCGTTGGAGTTGCCCGCGCCGCCCGTTGCCTTCGCGGTGGGTGTCCACAATGCACGGTCAAATCGCTCACCGCGTTCCGCGACGGCCAGAAGTCGTTGTGAGCCGGTGTTCTCCGGATTCGTCAGCGAATGGCGGCGGCTCAACGGGCCGTTCGCTTTCCGCGCCTCGATCCGCTCCACCGTCCGGTAGGCCTTCTCCCAGGCCAGTTCCTCGGTCGGCGCGATGATCGGCCGGAACGCGACCTGGATCCTCGGCACGTCCGTCCGGCCGGCTTCCTTCGCCGCCTGCTTGACCGACTCGATCTGCTGGGCGGTTTCCGCGAGTGGTTCGCCCCAGAGGCAGAAGATGTCCGCTTCCGCACCACCTGCGGCGTACGCGGCAGGGGAGGAGCCGCCGAACGACACGTTCGGACGTGGCTGCTGCACGGGGAACACGTCGCTCACGAAGTCCGCGAACTTGTAGTGCTCACCGTCGTGGTCGAAGGCGGACCGGCTGATCCAGGCCTTCTTGACGATCTGGATGTACTCGCGCGTGCGGCTGTAGCGCTGGTCCTTGCTGAGGTAGTCGCCTTCGCGCTGCTGTTCGTGATCCGTGCCGCCGGTGATGAAGTGCACCGTCAGTCTGCCATCGCTGATCTGGTCCAGCGTCGCGAACGTCTTGGCCGCGAACGTCGGGTACGAGACGTTCGGCCGGTGTGCCAGCAGGATCTGCAGCTTGTCCAGCTTCGTCACCAGGTACGCCGCTGCCGAAGCGGGTTCCGGCGCACCCGACCCGTACGCGAACAGCACGCGGTCCCACCCGTGCTCCTCGTGCGCCCGAGCGAGCCTGAGCGTGTAGTCCTTGTCGAACGCGCCACCTGAGCGCGGTGTCGTTTCCGACCCGTCGTTCGTGGCGGCGATCCCGAGAAACTCAACTGGCATGGCCGATTCCCCAGTGCTGGTAGTGAGACTTAGGGGTTGCGTTGAGGGAGACGCCATGCCACTCCAGCACCGTCCCGGCTCCGTTCGCAACGACGTCCACAGAGCGGGATTTGCTTGCACACGCGGGGTACTCTAGGGGTGTTCGCGTTGAGGGGCGCGGCTCTTTTCTCGTTGCCCTCCAACGGAAAGACGCGCATGCGCTCACTCGTCGTCATCGGCGGCGGTCCTCGTGCCGCCGGCCTGCTCGAACGCATCGCCGCCCAGTCGCCGTCGCTCGAACTGACCGTGCACGTCATCGACCCCCATCCGCCGGGTGCGGGGCGGGTGTGGCGGCACGCGCAGTCCCCGTTGCTGCGCATGAACTCCATGGCGGAGGACGTGACGGTCTTCACCGACTCGAGCTTTGACGGCCTTGGTCCGGTTCGTCCCGGTCCGTCGTTGTCGGAGTGGGGTGACGTCGACCCGACGTCGTTCCCGTCGCGTCAGGTGCAGAGCAGGTACCTTTCGTGGTTCTTCGACCACGTAAGGAAATCTCTGCCTCCGAACATCTCTGTGACCGTGCATCAGGCGCGTGCACTGAAGGTCGTCGGCAACTGGGTGTGGCTCGACAGCGGGGAGTCGCTGCGGGCCGACGTGCTCGTGCTCGCCCTCGGTCACCTCGACGCCGAACCTGAGCCCGAGCACCGCAAGCTGGCCGAGCACGCTTCCGAGCACGGGCTGGTCTACGTTCCGCCGCTGTACTCCGCCGACGCTGATCTGTCCGAGGTGGCGGGAGATGTCGTGCTGCGCGGGTTCGGGCTCGCGTTCATCGACCTGATGGTGCTGCTGACCGAGGGGCGTGGTGGCAGGTACGAGCGGTCTGACGGCGTTTTGCGTTACCTGCCTTCGGGTTTGGAGCCACGGCTGTTCGTGGGCTCGCGTCGAGGAGTGCCGTATCACTCCAAGACCGATTACCGGCTGCAGGGAACTCGGCCCGTGTTCCCTCACTTCTTCGTCGCGGAAGCGTTGAAGGGCCGTCGTCTGGACTTTCGCGCGGACGTCTGGCCGTTGATGGCCAAGGAGATCGCGTGGGGCCACTACCACGAGCTCTTCACGGGTCATCCCGGTCTGGTGCGGATGCGGTTCGTCGAGTTCGCCACGTCGTTCGCCGCTTTGCCCTGGTACAGCGACGAGATGCGGGAGCTGGAGCTGCTCGCGGTGCCGGACCCGGCCAACCGCATCGACTTCGAACGCCTGGACCGTCCGTTGAGCGGCCTGACCTTCTCCTCCGGCGAGGAGTTCCAGGACCACCTGCGCGCGTACGTCGAGGCCGACGTGGCCCGCCGCTCCGATCCCCGGTACAGCGCGGATCTGGGCGCCTTCCTGGCTCTGCTGTCGGTGTACGGCCAGATGGCACAGGTGATGCCGCACGACGGCTGGTGGCACGGCTACTTCAGCTACCTGGCCTCCGGGCCGCCGCCGGACCGCCTGGAAGAGCTGCTGGCGTTGTCCCGCGCGGGAATCGTGCGGTTCGTCGGCGCCGACATGTGGGTGGAGGCGGTGGACGGCGCGTTCCTGGCGGGCAGCCCGACCACACCCGACGTGGTGCGCGCCAACGGCCTGATCGAGGCACGGCTCCCGACGCATTCCCTGTCCCGCACGGCCGACCCGGTGCTGCGGTCGTTGCGCGCGGTCGGTGACGTCTCGGAGGACGACGCCGGGCTGGTGCGGGTGTCCGCGGAAGGGCGTCTGGTCAACGAGCGCGGCGAGGAGGACCCGGCCCGGTTCGCCGTCGGGCCCTACACCACGGGGAAAGCGTTCGCCGCGTTCGCCCGGCCGAACACGAACGCGCCGGCGTTCAGGCAGAACGACACCCTCGCGCGGGCGATCCTGCGGACGTTAGGCGACTGAGGTGTAACGCCCCTGGTGCCGCACCAGGGGCGTGGCGATGTCGGAGTACGTGATGTCCAGAGGTTCGCCGACGAGCGCGATGTGGTCGCCCACCGCGATCCTGCGCGCGGTCCGGCACCGCAGCCGCACCGACGCGTCCAGCAGCCACGGCACGCCGTCGTCGTCAGGCCGCCAGCGGGTCTCGGCGCCGAACCGGTCGACGTTCTTGGTCGCGAACAGGTCGGCGAGCCCGGTCTGCGCGGCGTCCAGCAGGTGCACGGCGAACAAGGGCGCGGTTCGCAGGACCGGCCACACCGAAGCACCTTCGCCGATCCACACGACGACGAGAGGCGGTTCGAAGCTGGCTGAGGTGAAGGACGAAACAGTCGTGCCCACCGGCCCGTCCGTCCCGTGCGCCGTCACGATCGTGACGGCCTGAGCGTGGTGCCTCAACGCGTTGCGCAGTTGTTCCTTCATCGCAGGACCTTCAGCGCGTCCAGGTCGAAGCTCGTCACGTCGGCGGGCAGCGAAGCCTCGTTGAGGAACAGGGCCTGCGGCACCACAGCCCCCAGTTCGGACAGCACCGGACGCAGATGCACCTCGACGGCCAGCGCGTGCTTGTCCGACGCGGCGATCTGCAGCGGTACGACGACCTTGCCCCGCAACCACCCCGACGGCGCCTGGTCCAGCACGGCCTTCAGCAGCCCGGTGTAGGCGGCCTTGAACGTCGGCGTGGCGATCACCAGGACGTCGGCCTGCCCGAGGGTGTCCAACGCGGCTTTGATCGTGTCCGGTTCCGTGAAAACGGCCGGTGCGAGCGTTGCCGCCTCCACGACCGGGCCTTCGACGGGCACGCCGAGCGCCGAGGCCAGTGCCTCGCGCAGAGCCAGGGCCGCCTGCAGCGTGCGCGAGGCGGGCCGCGGGTTGCCGACCAGAACACCGATCTGCGTCATGCGTTCAGCACAGCCGCAACCGGCGGGACCGTCAACCCGCGTCCAACCCGCGAGATCAGGACAAGATCTCCTTGGCAACCCAGGGGTTGACAGCATCGACCCGCGCGTAGATCGCCGGGGTGTTCGGCCGCGCGCAGCCGTCGCCCTTCGACACCAGGCCGATCAGCTTGCCGCCCGCGACGAACGGGCCGCCCGAGTCACCGTTGCAGGCGTCGATCCCGCCCTCCTGGTGACCACCGCACATCATGCTCTTGTTCTCGTAGAAGTCGTTGCCCTCGTCGTCCTTGCCCCAGTAGACGCGGCAGGTCTCGTCCTCGAGGATCGGGATCGAGGCCTTCATGAGGTAACCGTTGGTGCTGCCGCCCTCCTTGACCGCACCCCAGCCCATCACGGTGGCGGACTTGCCCGGCGCGTACAGGTGCCGGTCGGCCGCTCCGGCCATCTTGATCGGCTTCTGCTTCAGCGAGCGGTCGAGCGTGAGCACGGCCGAGTCGAAGGAGATGCCGTCGTACTTGGGGTTGATCACGATCTTGGTGAGCTTCGCGACGACACCCTGGTCGGTGCTGTGGACGTTCTCCCGTCCCGCCACGACCACGCGCTTGGTCAACGGGATCGGCTTCGGCCCCGTCACGCCCTCGTCCACGCAGTGCGCGGCCGTGAGGATCTTGTTCGGTGCGACGATCACGCCCGTGCAGCGGGGATCGCGCGTGTCGGCAGGGGGAGCCAGGTACACCGCGAACGGATTGTCCTTAATAGACGCTCGCGTGCCGCCTACGACCTGGACGGACGGATCCGCGATCGCCGTGCCCGCCATCGCGAGCACGAGCAGAGCGGTCGCGATTCCACCTCGTAAAAGCATTCGCCGTTCCTTCCGCGGGGGAACTTCAGTACGCGGCAAGGAACGGCGGATGTTTCGTCTCAGTTCGGCTCTGTAACTTAGGAAACGGCGTCGGCCGCCGAACGTCCCGCCACGCGGCCCGAGAACAGGCAGCCGCCGAGGAAAGTTCCTTCCAGCGCACGGTATCCGTGCACGCCACCACCGCCGAAGCCCGCGGCCTCACCGGCTGCGTAGAGCCCAGGCAGCACCTGACCGGAACCGTCGAGCACGCGCGACGACAGGTCGGTGTGCAGGCCTCCCAACGTCTTCCGCGTGATCACCGACAACCGGACGGCGATCAGCGGACCGGCCTTGGGGTCGAGCAACCGGTGCGGCTCGACGACGCGGATCAGCTTGTCCGTCAGGAAGTGCCGCGACGCGCGGATCGCGTTGACCTGCATGTCCTTGCCCAGGCCTGAACTCACCTGCCGGTCGCGCTCGACGATGATCTTCTCCAGCGCGGCGGCGTCGATCCGCGAGTCGCCGGTCAGCGCGTTCATGCCGCGCGCCAGGTCCGCGACCGTCCCGGCCTGGATGAACTCCTTGGACTTCTGCGCGAACGCCTCGACCGGCGCCACCGCACCCGGCAGCGCGCGCTTGAGCACCGCACGCGTGTCCTTGCCCGTCAGGTCCGGGTTCTGCTCGGAGCCCGACAGCGCGAACTCCTTGCCGATGATCCTCTTGTTCAGCACGAACCACGAGTGCTCGTGGCCGTGCGTGGTGATGTGCTGCAACGACCCCAGCGCGTCGAAGCCGGGGAACAGCGGGATCGGCAGCCGGTTGCCGTCCGCGTCGAGCCACAGCGGCGACGGGCCGGGCAGGATGCGGATGCCGTGCTTGCCCCACACGGGTGCGTAGTTCGCGATGCCCTCGGGGTAGTGCCACATGCGGTCGGCGTTGATGATCGACGCGCCCGCCTTCTGCGCGACCTCCATCATGTGCCCGTCCACGAAGTCCGGGACACCGGACAGCATGAACTTCGGCGGCGTGCCCATCCGCTCCGGCCAGTTCTTGCGCACCAGGTCGTGGTTTCCGCCGATGCCGCCGGACGTGACGATCACGGCCTGCGCGGACAGCGAGAAGTCGCCGGCGACCGTGCGCGACGAAGGCTCGGCGCGGCCGACCGCCGACGGCTCCAGCACGTCGCCGGAGACGCCGTCGCACACGCCGTTGGTGACGTTGAGGCCGGTGACCCGGTGGCGGAACTTCAGCGTGACGAGTCCCTTGGCCACGCCGTCGCGCACCCGGCGCTCGAACGGCTCGACCACACCGGGACCGGTGCCCCAGGTGACGTGGAAGCGCGGCACCGAGTTGCCGTGGCCGTTCGAGAGGTAGCCGCCGCGCTCGGCCCACTGCACGAACGGGAACCAGCGCATCCCCATGTTGTGCAGCCACGAGCGCTTCTCGCCGCTCGCGAAGTCCACATAGGCCTGTGCCCACAGCCGGGGCCAGTGGTCGCTCTCGCGGTCGAACTGCGCCGAGCCCATCCAGTCCTGCAGGGCCAGGTCGTGCGAGTCCTTGACCCGGAGCCTGCGCTGCTCGGGGGTGTCCACCAGGAACAACCCGCCGAACGACCACCAGGCCTGGCCGCCGAGCGTCGCCTCCGGCTCCTGATCCAGGAGGATGACCTTGCGGCCCGCGTCCGCGAGCTCTGCGGTCGCGACGAGACCTGCGAGGCCCGCGCCGACGACGATGACATCCGCGTCATGTGCCATCGGCCGAGCATAGATCCACCGCAGGTCATGTACGAGACCTGAGCTATTTTCATATCTGGGGAGTTGATACTGATGAGCTTTCGACCGGCTGCTGAGGTGGGCTTCAGCACCAGGACCACCCGTTTCGTCGCGCCCGGATCGGTGACGAACGGCGAGTTCGGCCTGTTCGAGTGGCGGATGGACGCCCACCAGTCCGGCGCGCGTCCGCACTTCCACAAGACCTTCTCCGAGTCGTTCTACGTGCTCGAAGGAGAGATCTCGCTGTACGACGGCGACGAGTGGATCAAGGGCGGGGAGGGCGACTTCCTGTACGTGCCGCCGAACCGGCCGCACGCGTTCCGCAACGACAGCGACGCTCCGGTGCGGATGCTGATCCTGTTCTCACCCGGCATCGCCCGGGAGAACTTCTTCCTGGAGGTCGGGGCGGCGAAGGGCCTCGACCCGGAGGCGCTGGAGGCCTTCTACGCCCGCCACGACCAGTACAACCTGCCCGGCTGAGGGTGCCGCCGACCGCCACAACCAGGAGGGGGGTTCTGGCGTGCCGGCCGACGGCGGGTTGACCGCGGCGCGAGCACGCAACGCCTGCGGAAGGACTTTTCCAGCCTGGGGGTGCCGGATCGTCCTGGCGAGCAGCTCGAGCGCCCGCGGCCAACCACATTGTTGAACGTACAACCGGAGCGTGGTGTTCCGGTCGGCTTTCACTGTGACCGGGCTCAAATCCTTCAGGTTCCCTTCAGCTTCGGCCTGGGTACGTCACCTGGTGTGACCGAAGAGCTGCCCACGATCACAGATCTCGCCGAACTGGTCGGCCTTCTGGGTGACGACGTCTACGTCCGCTGGTCGAAGGGGCCTACCGCGGACGCCGCCTCGACGTCGCGCGACTCGTTGACCGGCGTGGAGCTGCCAGGCCTGTCCGCGAACCCGCTGCGCATCGAACCGTGGTGGGGCGAGCGCTCCCACGAACTGTGGGTGGCGCGCCGCCTCTTCGACTACCGGCACCTGCGCGAACTGCGCGGCCCGGAAGTTCGCGCGTGGGTGCTGCGCGGCGCGGAGGTGGGCCGGGGGCCGGACAACGAGCCCCTGGTCCGCTGCCTCGAGCCGCTGGCGTGGGTGGCCGATTCGGCCTTGGACGAGTGCGTCGACCTGGTCGACGCCCAGCAGTCGTCGGAGTGGGGCCCTTTGGACCGGTCTAGCTCAGATCGTTGAGCTTGCGTTCCGCGGCCTTGCGGGCCTTCTCCGCCGCACTCGTGACGCGCTTGGCGTCCTCGAGCCGTTCCGCGGCCCGGTCGAACGCCCGCTGCGCCGCCAGCTGGTCCGCCTGCGCCTCGCCGAGTGCCTGCTCGGCCTCGTCCAGCGCCTGCTGCGCCTCGGCCCGCTTGCGCTCCTGCCGCTCACGCCGCTTGCGGGCCAGCGCGTCCTCACCGTCGTCCGGGGCGGGCTCCGCGACCGGCACGGCGAACCCGAACCCGGAGTACTCCAGCCCCTTCGTGAGGTGCCCGTTGCGCACCTGCTCGGCGCACTCCGGATCGGACATCGCGGCCGTGAGCGTGTTGCGCACCTGCGTGACGGCATCGTCCGCGAGGGGCCCGGTCAGCTCCAGCGTGCGGTAGACCAGGGCCTCCAGCAGCTCCTTGCGCTTGCGTCCCAGCTCCCGCATGGTCAGCTGCGCCGTGGACAGCCCCAGCGCCTCCTCCAGCCCCGCCGGCGCGTCCCGGACCAGCCTGTTGACCGCCCAGGCGCCCACGGTCGGCCTGCGCAGGTCGGCGATGGCCTTCGCGAGGTCCTTGTCGTCCGCCTGCTTGGCCGCGGCGTTGCGAGCCGCGGTGAACTCCTTCGGGGGCAGCCCGTAGAGCTCGTCGGCGACCGGCTTGAGGTCCATGGGCGCAAGGTAGCGCTTGATCAGGCCCCAGTCCTGCGGAACGCGCGCACGAGTGGTCCTACCGATGTGCCTGTGACCTGCGCGGGCGCATTCTCGGTCGATGAGACCGGGTGTGAACCTCGCGCTTCAGCACACCGCGCTGGTGGCGTCCGTGCTGCTGCGCTCAACAAGCCGAGGCCCGCCCGCGTTGAGAGGTGGAGCGCCCGAATCGGGTAAACAGGATGGGGACATGCACACCAGGTGGAGATGGGTCCTGCTCGGCCTCGGCGGCGCGGTTGCCGTCAGCGGCCCGATCGCGATGGTCGACGGCCCCTGGTACGGCTACGTCTTCGGCGGCCTGTGGTCCCTGATGGGCGGCACTGTCGCGTGGCGCAGTTTCACCATGGGCACGAAGCTCACGGCGGATGGCATTGCGTCGAACAGCCTCGACCGCCGGACCGCCATTCAGTGGTGCGATGTCCGGACAATCGAACCCGCGCGGCGGCGCAACATGATCTTTTTCCACACGATCGCGCCGACTGTTCGTCTCCATACGGGTAAGAAGACGCTCACGGAGCTGAGTCTGCTCTCGGTCAAAAAGGACTCGGTGCCCGAACGGACCGCGAGTCAGGTGGCCGAACTCCAGCGGGCGCTGGCCCGGCATCGCAATCACTGTCCGAGGTGCGGAGCGCAGCCGAAACCGCTCGCGACCGGCCAGGGCTTCGTTGCCCGCGTGCGGTCGAGATTGAAGTCGCTAATGGGCGGAAATAGCGATCAGTCCATCGCTCGTTGACGAGATCCTGTTACACGGCAACGACGTTCACCGTTGACAGCGGCTTGACATTCCCCTCCATCAGCTCTTGACTGGAGGGCGACTGCTCGTTCTAAAACGAAAAAGAAACGCGCAGCACTAAAAGTGTGCCCGGACAAGACGCTGAACAGTCCAATGTGGATCCAAAGAATGGTCCGGGAAGACTATTGCCCCTCGCGAGGCGAAGAGATGTGCTTCGGAGCACTCTCTACCCCACGAAGGGCACATGCGCCGTGAAGAACTGGAGACGCCGCACCGGAACGGTCTTGCTGACCGCGGTGTTGGGCACTGCCGGGCTCGGCTTCGCCGCCACCCCCGTTATCGCGCAGAACGCAGCGCAGGACAAGCCGGCCGCCGACAAGCAGCTGGACAAGAAGGACCGCGAGCTCGTCGACCAGGCCGCCCGTGAGGGCAAGCCGACCGTCGATCTGCTGGTCGCCGCGGAGAACGGCAAGACCGACGCCGCGGTCAGCGAGCTGAAGGCGCTCGGCGCCACGGTCCAGAAGACCGAGAAGGACGTCGACTACGTCAAGGTCACCATCCCGCGGGAGAACGCGGAGAAGGCGGCCAAGCTGAAGTCCGTCAGCACCGTGGACGTCGACGGCCTCATCGCGCTCGACGACCCGCGCACGGACGGCATGGAGCAGCCGGCCCCGCAGACGCCGCCGAGCTCGGCGACGCCGCGCACCAACCCGTACATGCCGACGCAGGACACGCAGGCGGCGCAGTTCGCCACCGCGCACCCGAAGTGGGACGGCCGCGGCACCACGATCGCCGTGATCGACTCCGGCATCGACCTGGACACCCCGGCCCTGCAGACGACCAGCACCGGTGAGCGCAAGATCATCGACTGGTACAACGCGAACGCCACGAACTCCGGGGACGGCACCTGGGTCACCATGACCAAGACCGGTGTGGTCGGCAAGTTCACCAACGGAGGCAAGGAGTGGACGGCGCCCGCCACCGGCGGCCCCTACTCGTTCGGCCTCTTCCGCGAGACCGCGGGCGACCTCGGCACGGCGGCCAGTGAGACCGGCGGTGACATCAACCGCGACGGCGACAAGCTCGACTCGTTCGGTGTCATCCAGGACATCACCACGAAGGAAGTCTTCGTCGACACCGACGGCGACGCGAACTTCACCAACAACAAGCGGATGATCGACTACAAGGTCAAGCAGGACGTCGGTTTCTTCGGCACCGACAACCCAGCGACCGCGGTCACCGACCGCATGGCCTTCGTCGTGCAGACCGACCGCTCGATCTACGACAACCAGGGCACGCCGTACGTGAACCTGGGCATCGCGGGCGCCGCGCACGGCACCCACGTCGCCGGCATCACCTCCGGCAACAAGCTGTTCGACGGCAAGATGGCCGGTGCCGCGCCGGGCGCGAAGCTGATGGCCGTCAAGGCCTGCCTCTCCACGCCGTCCTGCACCAGCTCCGGTCTCATCGACGGTGTCCTCTACGCCGCGCGCAACGGCGCCGACGTCGTGAACATCTCCATCGGTGGCCTCCCGGCGCTCAACGACGGCAACAACGCCCGTGCGGAGCTCTACAACCGCACGATCAACGAGTACAACGTCCAGCTGTTCATCTCGGCGGGCAACTCGGGTGCGGGCGCCAACACCGTCGGTGACCCGTCGGTCGCCACGGACGCCGTCAGCGTCGGCTCGTACATCACCAGCCAGACCTGGCTGTCGAACTACGGCTCGAAGACCGCGCAGAAGCAGAGCCTGCACGGCTTCTCGTCGCGCGGCCCGCGTGAGGACGGCGGCTTCAAGCCGAACATCGTCGCGCCGGGTTCGGCCATCTCCACCACGCCGCGCTGGCAGGCGGGCGGCCCGGTGGCGGGCACCTACGCCCTCCCGCCCGGCTACTCGATGTTCAACGGCACCTCGATGGCCGCCCCGCAGGCGACCGGTGCCGCCGCGCTGCTCGTGAGCGCGTTCAAGGCCGAGCACAACGGCCGCAAGCCCACCAGTGCCGAGCTGCGTTACGCGATCCAGCGCAGCGCCAACTTCGTCAGCGGCCTGGGCGCGTACGAGCAGGGTGCCGGTCTCTTCAACACCAACGCCGCGTGGTCGTTGCTGGACAAGCACTCCGAGCCCAACCAGATCACGACGTCGGTCCAGGTCAACACCGTCCTCAGTGGACTGCTGGCCACCCCGAACGTCGGTGTCGGCATCCACGACCGCGAAGGTGTTGCCGCGGGCCAGGAGTACACCCGCACCTACACGCTGACCCGCACCACGGGCGACGACCACGACACGCACAACGTGACGTGGAAGGGCAACGACGGCACGTTCCACTCGGACCGGACCGTCAACCTGCCGCTGAACACCCCGGTGCAGTTCGAGGTCAAGGTCAAGGCCAAGACCGCCGGCGCGCACAGCGCCATCCTGCAGATCGACAACCCGGAGACGCCCGGCGTCGACTCGCAGACCCTGAACACCGTGTTCGCGGCGCAGAGCTTCAACGCCGCCAACAAGTTCTCGGTCACGAAGTCCGGCACGATCGCTCGCAACCAGACGACCAGCATCTTCGTGAACGTGCCCAAGGGCACGACCGCGCTGAAGGTCGACCTGACCGGTGGCGGCGAGGCCGGCAAGGGCCAGGTCCGCTTCCTGCGCTTCACCCCGCAGGGCGTCGGTGCCGAGTCCAACGCTTCGACCAACTGCTACAACCCGAACGCGGGCGCCGGTTGTGACGCGGGTTCGCCCACCAGCCGCACGATGACCAACCCGATGGCCGGTGTGTGGGAGATCGTGGTCGAGGCACGTCGCACCTCCGACGCCGACGAGGCGCCGTACTCGGTGACCGCGTCCGTGCTCGGCACGACGATCAGCCCGAACCCGGACACCATCGCGTCCGCGACGCTGGGCGTGCCGGTGAACCGCAACTACACCGTCACGAACACGCAGGCCGCGTTCAACGGCCGGCTCGTGGCGGGTGCGGTCGGCAGCGCGGCGACGAGTCGTCCGACGATCGCCAACGGGGAGAGCCAGACGGTCAACCTCGTGGTGCCGGCGGGCGCGTCCAAGCTGACCGTCACCATCGGCAACCCGTCCGACCCGGGGGCTGACCTCGACCTGACCGTGTACAACTGCGCGGCAGGCCCCTGCGTGCAGGCGGGTCAGTCCGCGGACGGTGACTCCGAGGAATCGGTGACGATCAACAACCCGGCCGCCGGCAACTGGCGCGTCGTGCTGGACGGCTACGCGGTGCCCGCGGGCACCACGCTGTTCGACTACTTCGACGTCTACACGGCAGCCAGCTTCGGCACGCTGACCGTGTCCGACGCCAACGCCGACCACGCCGCTGGTACGGCGTGGAACGTCGCGGGTGTCATCACGCCGCTGAGCGCGCCCGGTGCCGGCCGCGTGCTGCGCGGTGACCTCGAGGTGCGCACGGCGGACGAGAACGTCGTCGGCCGCGGTGCCGTGATCATCGAGTCCGTCAGCTAGTCGTTCGAACGCGGAAAGCCCCAGGATTCACGAGATCCTGGGGCTTTCTACGGTTCTGGCAACTTGTTGTTCAGCGGCTCGTCCACGTCCACTTTGGACACGCCGGCGATGAGATACGCGTCTTCCACCTTGTCGACCGGCATCTCGGCCCGCAGGTAACCGATTCTGGGATCCCGCGACTCGACGGTCGCGCCCAGCTTCGTCAGTGCCTGCTCGACCTCCTCGTCGCGTCCCGGCTGCACGGAGATCATCAGTGGCACGGTGAGGTGGCCGTCGCGAATCGCCTGCTCGATCCGGAGTTTGTCCGGTTTGGCTGAAGACACGGTCGGGACCTCCGCATACGGCAGGGCATTTGTCCCGTTCGTACCACAGCTTCCGAGAGCCAGCGCGCAAAACGCGACGGCGAGCGGTCTTCTCATGCGCCTAGGACGGAACGGCCTCGGCGAGAGGTTGCATCTTCGTTTCCGGCACCACGAGCATCATCACGATCACCCCGCCCACCACCACGACACCGATAACCCCGAACGTGAGCGGCAGCCCCAGACGTGGCCAGAGGATCGACCCGAGCAGCACCGGCACGAACCCGGCGCCGATCCGGCTGATCGTCGACGCCCACCCGAACCCGCTGGCCCGCAGGTGCGTCGGGTACAGCTCGGGCGCGAACGCGTACAGCGCGGGGATCGCGATCTGGATCAGCATCCCGTAGAGCGTGATCCACACCTTCGCGGCCGTGTCGACGTTGATCTGCACCGCGAACAGGACCAGGGCCACCGACGCGAGCGGCGCCGTCACCGCGATCACCCACTTGCGCCCGAACACGTCCACCAGCCACGCGCTGATCAGCGCGGCCACGATGCCCACCGCCACTGTCCCCGTCGTGACCATGAACGCCGCGTACGTCCCGTATCCCTGCGCCTTGAGGATGCTCGGCAACCACGTGATGGCGCCGTAGTAGAGCAGGAACACGGCGAGGAACATCAGCCACATCGCTCCCGTGCGCCGCGGGTCGAACCGCCAGATGTCCTTGAGCTGCGCGAACATCGCCCTGGGGGAGAGGCTCTGGGCTTGCTGGGGTTCGGGGAGCTGCCACTCTTCCCGCGGCGCTCCGGTCCTGGCGACCAGGTCGTCGATGACCTTCTTGGCCTCGGCCGGCCTGCCCTTGGTGATGAGGAACATCGGCGACTCGGGGACGCCGCGGCGGATCCAGAACAGCAACAGCGCCGGCAGCACCATCGTGAGCATCAGCAGCCGCCAGCTGCCCAGACCGGAGAGGAAGGCCGCGGTGAGCCCGCACAGCGTGGCGCCCAGCGGCCAGAACCCGTCCATCGCCGCCAGCACCCTGCCTCTGACCTTGGCCGGCGTGAACTCGCCGACCAGCGCGAAGTCGACCGGGATGCACCCGCCGAGCCCCATGCCGGCCAGGAACCGGAACACGCAGAACGTCACGAAGTCCGGGCTCGCCGCCCCCAGCACCGTGAAGATCGAGAACATCAGGATCGTGAGGCTGAACGCCTTCTTGCGCCCGATGGTGTCCGCCACCGAACCCCACGCGAACGCCCCCACGGCCATCCCGATCAGGTTCGCCGTGCCGACCCACCCGCGTTCGCCGAGGCTCAGCCCCCACTCGGCGCTGACCAGCGGGATCAGGAACGCGTTGAGCGTGACATCCCACGCGTCGAACAGGAACCCGAGCCCGCCGATGATGAAGATCGTGCCTTGCGCGCGCCACCGCCACGGCAGGCTCTGAACGACCTGGTCCCCGGTTCTCATCCGCCCAGTGTGGTGGATCCTCCGCAGATCGTCGCGGCCAAGAGCGCGGGGTTCGTCCGGTGCGCCACATGTCCCTCGTTCGGCAGCGTGACGAAGGAACCGCCGGTGTCCTTCGCGAGTTCTCGCGCGGCCGGCCCGAAGATGTGGTCGGTCCGCTCACCCACGATGACCGTCACCGGCACCCGCAACTCCGGTGGCCGGTAGCGGTAGCGGTCGATCTCCTTCAGCTCCTCGTACGTCGTGTCGAGCATCTCCTGCGCCTTGAGCCACCGCGCCGGATCGGTGTCGCGAAACGAGTGCCCGCCCGCGATCCCGGTGACCACGATCTCCAGCGCGAGGTCGCGGTCACCGCTGGTCAGGGCCTGCCCGACGCTGGCGATGGCGGCGCTGTCCAGGCGCAGCGGAGGGTCGTACAGCACGAGCGCGGTGAGGTCGTCGCGCTCCTGTGCCGTCAGCAGCGCGATGAGGCCGCCGTAGCTGTGTCCGATGAGGGCCGGCCGCTCGTGCCGGTCGAGGACCGCGTGCAGGTCGTCGATCTCGGTGCGCAGGCTGTAGTCGTCAGGCAGTGGCACCCCGTTGCGGCCGCGCCTTTCCGGTACTTCGGCGGGTTCCAGCAGGGCCTTGACCTGGTCCCAGTCGGCCGCGACGTTCTGCCCGTCGTGCACGATCACGTTCATGCCCTCGACCGTACGGGAGCGTTCTACTTGGGTCCCGCAAACGCTTGCTCCCGCTGCGCCCCGTCCACGCTCTCGCCGAAGACCCGCGCATCGGTGTGCTGGTCGCTCGCCGGTTGCAGCTTCTTGGTTCCGGTGACCGCCCGCGTCCTGACCTGCGGCAACGCACCGTTGTGGTGCCGCTGCAGCCAGTCCACCAGGTGCTCGCGAACCAGGCACCTGAGGTCCCACAACTTGCCCGCGTCCGCCGCGCTGACCAACGCCCGCAGCCGCACGAACCCCTGGGTAGCGGCCGTCACCTGCAACACGGACACCCGCCCGTCCCACAGGTCGCTGCCCTCCAGCATGGACCGCATCTCCTGGCGCATTGCCTCCACCGGCACCGTCCAGTCGAGATCCAGCTCCACGGTCCCCAGCAACGCCGACTGCGTGCGAGTCCAGTTCTCGAAGGGAGTCTTGAGGAAGTAGGACGTCGGCAGCACCAGCCGCCGGTCGTCCCACAGGTGCAGCACCACGTACGTCAGTGTGATGTCCTCGACCCGCCCCCACTCACCTTCAACGACAACAACGTCATCCAGCCTGATGGCGTCGCTGAACGCGATCTGCATCCCGGAGATCACGTTGCCCAGCAACGACTGCGCCGCCAACGCCGCCACCGCACCGATGACGGCCGCACTCGCCAGCACCGTCGACCCCACAGCCCTCGCTCCGGGGAACGTCATCAGAATCGCACCGACCGCCAACACCCCGATGACCACCAACGCCAGGCGCCTCACCAGCGTGACCTGCGTGTGCACCCGCCGCGCATGCCGGTTGTCCGTGACATCGGTGCGGATCCGGGACAGCGAGATGTCCACCATCGTGCTGATGAACGCCGACAGCAGCCACGCGCCGGCCAGGATCAGCGCGATCCCCAGCAGGTGCAGCGTGATCGGCGCTGTGACCGGGTACACGCTCAGGCTTATCTGCGCGGCCAGCAGAGCGCCGAACACCTGGCCGGGCCGGTACATCTTGCCGCTGTGGGTGAAGCGGCGCACCAGCCGATGAACCACCTCTACTACCAACAACGCGAAGGCCACTGAGCAGCCGAGTACCACGAACAGCACGTTTCCTCCTCCCGTATCGAGGCCGGGTACCCGGCGTCCGGCGTGAGGAACACGTGTTTGTGACTCGATGCTCAGTCCGGCAACCGCTTGCCGGCCGGTGCGAGCAGGTTCCGTTCACGCGATGTGCACCACGGGTCGCCGTCGCCCATTCTGGACAAGGGTCCGGGCAGCTCAAGCGGGTTCTAGCGTTCTCCACGGCGGGATCGCAGGTCAGGAACCGCCAGAAAGTCCGCGCATTCGCACCGTCGAAATGGGACGCTCCC
This sequence comes from Lentzea sp. NPDC005914, assembly GCF_040629405.1. NCBI lineage: Bacteria > Bacillati > Actinomycetota > Actinomycetes > Pseudonocardiales > Pseudonocardiaceae > Lentzea > Lentzea sp. NPDC005914. The sequence continues at coordinate 41,175 of NZ_JBEXVQ010000018.1, forward strand.
CGCACGGGGATCTCGGTCGAACAGCTCGTCATCGTCGGCACGTCGAAGATCGGCGAGATCCTCGGCTCGGTCAGGTCGGCGATCGAGCGGGTCGAGGGCGCGACCTGGGCCGAGGTCGCCGAACGCCTGACGCGCCTCGGCCACTACGAGTTCGACGACTACGCCTGAGGAGCGCAGTGCGAATTGATGTCCTGAAGGTCCTGGACCCCGTGCAGCGGCTAGTCAGACGGGCAGCGCGGGCTCGAACAGCCACCGCGTGAGCAGGTCCCGGTGCCCCGCCAGCGACAGGAAGTCCTCGGTCGTCACCACACCGTGCCGGTTCCGCGCACACCACTCCCGCAGCAGCGCGAAGAACGAGTCGTCCCCCATCGCACGACGCAGCGCGTGCAACGTCAACGCCCCGCGCTTGTAGACCCGATCGTCGAACCAGTCGGCCCGGTCAGGCCGCCCGATCACCAGGTCCTGCGGCAACCGCCGCAACAGATCCCGGGCCCCAGCCGCGCAGGCATCCGCCGTGCGACCACCGGAAGCCTCGGACCACAGCCACTCCGAGTAGCAGGCGAAGCCTTCGTTGAGCCAGATGTGCTCCCAGGCGGCGATCCCGACGGAGTTGCCGAACCACTGGTGCGCCAGCTCATGCGCCACCAGCCGCTCGGAGCCGCGCCGTCCGTCCACATGATTGGAGCCGAACGTCGACAACCCCTGCGCCTCAACGGGAACGTCCAGCTCGTCGTCGGTCACCACGACCGAGTACGTGGCGAACGGATACGGTCCGAACAGCGACGAGAACAGCGAGATCATCTGGTTCTGACGGCCGAAGTCGTGTGCCACGAGCCTTCGCAGCCGCGCGGGTGCCCACATGCCGGGCAGAGCCTCGACGTACTGGCCGATCTGGACGGTCGCGAGGTACGTGGCCATCGGCGCGGCCATCGAGTACGTCCAGCGCGTGGTGCTGCCGGAGACCTTGCCGTCCACGAGCACGCCGTTGCACACCACCGTGTACGGCGAGGGCGCGGTGACCTCCAGGTGGTACGACGCTTTCGAGGAAGGCACGTCCAGGCACGGGAACCACGACGGGGCGCCGATGGGCTGTGAGGCCACCAGAGAGCCGTCGGTCAGCTGGTCCCAGCCGAGGTCGCCCCACTCCGGCGTGTGCACCGGTACCGGCATCCCCGAGTAGCGGATCTCGACCGAGAACGCGCCGCGCACGGCCGCGCGGATGTTCAGGACGCCGCCCGCGTGGGAGTAGCGCGCGGGCTTGCCGTTCACGAGCACCTTCGAGACCCGCAGGGGTCCAAAAGAAAGTGCGAACGACGACAGCGACGTGCAGGAAGCCTGCAGCACCGCACGCCCAGAGAGACGTGCGGAGTGCGGCTTGTAGTCAAGCTCTAACGCGTAATGGTGTACGGAGAAGCTCATGTCCACGCGGAGATCGGGTTGCCCAGCCAACGGGTTCCCGACGGTACATCCTCTCCGCGCATGACCAGCGAGGCGGGTCCGATCGTGGTGTCGGAGCCGATGGACGCTCCCGGCAGGACGATTCCGTGCGGGCCCAAAGTGGCGCCGGCGCCCAAAGTCACGCGGTCCATGCGCAGGATCCGGTCGTGGAACAGGTGCGTTTGGACGACGCAGCCGCGGTTGACCGACGCGCCGGCGCCCAGCGTCACCAGGTCGGCCTCGGGCAGCCAGTACGACTCGCACCACACGCCACGGCCGACGGACGCGCCCAGCGAACGCAGCCACAGGTTCATCAGAGGCGTGCCACCGGAGAAGCCGACGAGCCACGGCACGGCGAGCACCTCGACGAACGTGTCCGCCAGCTCGTTGCGCCACACGAACGCCGACCACAGCGGGTACTCACGCACCTTGAAGCGGCCCACGAGCACCCACTTGGCGATCACGGCCACCAGGCAGGCGGCGACACCGGCGCCCAGCAGCACGACGCCGGACCACCACAGCCCGAACTCCTTCAGCGCGAAGAGCACGAGCACGACCAACGCGACGTTCAGCATCACCGGGACGAACCGGCAGAGCTCGACCAGCGCCCGCGCCCACATCAGCCTCTTGGGCGGGTTGAAGGTGCGCGACTGGTCGGACACCTCGGCCGCACGCGGCAGCTTCATCGGCGGCATGCCCAGGTAGGACGAACCGGCCTTGGCGCGCTTCGGAGCCGCCGACAGCACGCCGACGAGCCCGCCCTTGGGGACGTTGCGGCCCGGCGCGGTCATGCCCGAGTTGCCCAGGAACGCGCGCTTGCCCACGCGGGCCGTGGCGATGCGGAGCCAGCCGCCGCCGAGCTCGTAGGTCGCGACCATCGTGTCGTCGGCCAGGAACGCGCCGTCGCCCACTCGGGTCATCTTCGGCAACGCGACCACCGTGGACGCTTCGACGTGGCGGCCGACCTTCATGCCGAGCAGGCGCAGCCACACCGGCGTGAACAGCGAGGCGTACAGCGGGAACAGGGCCGTGCGCGCGTTGTTCATCAACCGCTCGGTCGTCCACGCCGCCCACGCGCCGCGGCTGTGCACGGGGTAGTAGCCCTCGCGCATGCCGATTCCGAGCAGCCGCACGGAAACCAGCACCAGCAACGCGTAGGAGCCGAACCAGATCGCGGAAGCGACAGGAACATCCCACAAAGTCGACACGAGCGTCACCGGCTGACGCAGCACGTAAAGCAGGGCAGGAGCGGCCGCCAGCAACGGCAGCGCGCCCAGCAGGCCCGAGGACACGCCGTACATGAGGTTCCAGAAGTACGACCGGGAAGGACGACGCGACGGGAACGAGCGCGCCGACTTGCCCTCGCGGATCGCGGGCACACCGGCCCAGCGCTGGCCCGTCGGAACGGAACCGACGACACCCGAACCGGGCGCCACCTCGGCGCGCTTGCCGACGCGGGCACCGGGGAACAGCGTGCTGCGGGCACCGATCGTCGCGCCCGCGCCGATCCGGATGCGGCCCAGCATCAGGCGGTCGCCGTCCAGCCACCAGCCGGACAGGTCCACCTCGGGCTCGACGGCGGCGCCGCGGCCCACCTTCAGCATGCCGGTGACAGGCGGCAGTGAGTGCAGGTCGACACCGGGGCCGATCTTCGCGCCCAGCGCACGCGCGTAGTGCGTCACCCACGAGCCGGAAAGCTCGATGGCGCGCGACATCTGCGCCAGTATCTCGGCGGTCCACAGTCGCATGTGGACTGAACCACCGCGCGGGTACTCGCCGGGCTTCACACCGCGCAGCAGAAGCCGTGCGCCACCGGCCGAGACCGCGAGGCGACCGGCGGGGGAGATGAACACCGCCCACCCCGCGACGACCCACCACCAGGAAACGGAAGTCCAGCCCAGCACGTTCGACAGTGCCGTCAGCCCGACGACCCAGCGCGCACCGGAGATGGTCAGCAGCGGGATCATCAGCAGCGTCTGCAGGACACCGGTCCAGCGCGGCGTGGGCACGACCTCGCGCACCTCGGCCGTCTGACCGTACGACTCCAGGCGCCGCGCGAGCTTGTGCAGCGTCGTGTTCTGGTAGACGTCCTGAACGGACGTGCTCGGGTAGCGCGTGCGGATCAGGGAGACGAGCTGCGCCGCGGACAGCGAACTGCCGCCGGACGAGAAGAAGTCCGCGTCCTCTGAGGCCGGAGCGGAACCCAGCACGGCCGCCCACTGCTCGGCCAGCCAGCCCTCGAGACCCGAGAACACCACACCGGCGGTGTCCATGGACTCGAGCGGCCACGGCAGCGCGGCGCGGTCGACCTTGCCGGACGTGCGCGTCGGCATCGTGTCGACGACAGCGATCAACGGAACCAGAGCGGCAGGCAGTTCGGAGCGCAGCGTGTCCACGGCCGCGACCTGGTCGAACTCGCCGTCGACCACCACGTAGCCGACGAGGATCTGGTTGCCGCCCCGCGTCGTGCGCACGGCGGCAGCGGCACCGGCCACGCCGTCGAGCGCCTGCAGGGCCGCGTCGACCTCGCCCAGCTCGATGCGGCGGCCGCCCAGCTTGATCTGCTCGTCCGCGCGACCGAGGAACACCAGGCCCTCCGGCTCGGCGCGGACCATGTCACCACTGCGGTACGCGCGGTCCCAGCCCATCGAGGGCAGCGGCGCGTACTTCTCGGCGTCCTTCGCGGGATCCAGGTAGCGCGCCAGACCGACGCCACCGATCACCAGTTCGCCGGACTCGCCCATCGGCACGACCTCGCCGGCCGCGTCCACCACGGCGAGCTCCCAGCCGTCCAACGGCAGACCGATGCGCACAGGACCGGTACCGGTCAGCTGAGCGGCGGTGGCGACAACGGTCGCTTCGGTTGGGCCGTAAGTGTTCCAGACCTCGCGGCCCTCCACGGCGAGCCGCTCGGCCAGCTCCGGAGGGCAGGCCTCGCCGCCGAAGATCAGCAGCCGGATGTCGTCCAGTGCCTCGACCGGCCACAGCGCGGCCAGCGTCGGAACCGTGGAGACGACCGTGATCTCCTGCTCGACCAGCCACGGGCCGAGGTCCATTCCCGTGCGCACCAACGAACGCGGCGCGGGCACGAGGCAGGCGCCGTAGCGCCACGCGAGCCACATCTCCTCGCAGGAGGCGTCGAACGCGACGGAAAGTCCCGCCAGCACGCGGTCTTCCGGGCCGATCGGCTCGTCCTGCAGGAAGAGCCGCGCCTCGGCGTCGACGAAAGCGGCGGCGTTGCGGTGCGTCACGGCAACGCCCTTGGGCTTGCCGGTGGAGCCGGACGTGAAGATGATCCACGCGTCGTTGTCGAGGCCGGGCTCGCCGGGAACGCCGAGCGTAGTGCCGTGCAGCACGAGGGATCGGCCCTCGCCGAGCACGGCACTCACCTGTGCCTCGCCGAACACGAGCTCCGCTCGCTCGTCCGGGTCCTCGAAGTCGACCGGCACGTACGCGGCGCCCGCCGCGAGGGTGGCCAGGATCGAGACGTAGAGGTCGACCGTTCCCGACGGCACGCGAATGCCGACGCGGTCGCCGACCCCGACACCCTCGGCGGCGAGCTTTTCCTTGAGTTCGAACACTTCCGAGATGAGCGCGCGGTACGTCAGCGCGGTGGTGCCGTCGTCGACGGCCAGCGCGTTCGGGTGCTGTTCGGCACTCGCGCGCACGATGTCCAGGAGTGTGCGCGGTGAGGGCGCATCCCCTGCCGTGAACATCGATCGAAGAACAACGGGTTCAGCCGCAATCGTCACGACAGCGTCACTTCTCACCCTCTCGGCAAACTTGTGGACCAGCCACTTTACCGCGAGTTAACGAACTACCTCTCACCCGAGTAAGACGACTCACAAGTGCTCTCAGTCACCGCAACACTTTCGAGTGACGTCTTCGCGTTGTGCCGCGCCAGGTTGAAGTCGCGCCAGTCCTGCTCCACGTTGCGATTCCTCAACCACCGCAACGAACAGAAGCGTTGCGGCTCAGGCAACCTGACGAGCGCCGGCACCGCGTCCTCCGACAACGTGGCCAGGTAGACGGTGTCGATCTTCTGCGTGGCCTCGAACCGCGACACGTTGTAGTCGGCAACCACCCGTTCGGGGTTCATCACCATCACCGCGAGCAAGAACGCCGTTCCGGTCCCGACGATGGCCTTGGGCAACCAGTTGGCGCGCAACGAGATCCCGCCCGCGATCACCATCAGGTACACGACGGCGAGCCAGACCTCGCACGACGAAACGAGAAGCCGCAACACCGTCCACCCGTAAGCCTGCTGGTAGAACCACATCCGGCTCAGCGCACTGGCCACGATCACGAGTGTCAGCACCGCAAGTGACCCGAGCAACACCCGCAGCCACAACTGCTCCCGCGCCGTCTCCTTCGCCGCGAAGTGCGCCACGCCGGCGATGACGGCCAGCGTCAGGATCGCGACCCACAGCAGCTGCCAGAACCCGGACCGCGCGTACTCGGCGAACGTCACGCCCGCCGTCTCCATCACGTACTTCTCGCCACCGAACAGAACCGCGAGCTGCGTGCCGACGAACCCGGCGAACAGCAACACAAGCACACCGACGGGCAGCGCGTAGTCCTTGACCCGCAACGACCCCGGCTTGCTCGCGGCGTCCTCGTTGATGCGCGCGGGCGCCGCCACGAGGTAGCACGCACCCAACGCCCCGAGCGCCGCGACGACCCCGAAGAAGCCCATCCGCACGTACACGCCGATCTCGAGGTCGGGCACCAGCCCCTCGAGGAACTTGCCGAACGCCTGGTCCGCCCCGGCCAGCAGCGACCCGAAGACCAGCAGCAACGCCAGCGCCACACCGACCGACACGAACGGCCGGATGCCGATCGGCCCGCGCCTGCTGAGCCCCTTGGCCACCCACGGAATCGACCGCAGCCCGCCGAGCCCGACCCCGAGCGCACCGAAAACGAGCCCGCGCACGGTCTTGCCGCCCGCCATGGCGATCGAACCGCACAGGAACGAGGCCATGACGCACAACGGGAAGATCCACTCGGCGGCCCTCAGGAAGCCCATCGCCAGGAACGCGAGCGCCCCGGCCAGCCACAGCGCACGTTCGATCGACGGCTTGCCGGCGTAGTACAGAACCGCGCCGACGCCGAACAACCCGGCCAGGAACCAGCCGATGCCGTTGTTCGCGGGAACCAGGAAGGCTGCGGCCAGGCCCGTGACGAGGCCGACGACCATGACCTTGGCCGGGGCGGGGTTAGCGGGCGGCGTCCACCACGGCATGAACGGGACGCCAGGAGCCGGGACGACGACCGGCCCGACGGTGGGGTAGCGAGGCGGGCCCTGCCAGGGCGACGGCGGGGGCAGGGTGGCGGCGGCAACCTGAGCCGGCTGATCTTGTCGGACCCCCTGAGTACGTTGAGATGTAGGGGTTCCCGGCTCGGGGGTACCCCTGCGCGAGCCTGCCGCGGCAGCCTTGGCGGTCTCGTCGTCCCCGGCTTTGACCTGGTCAGCGGCCTCGGCAGCCTTCGAGCCCTTGGCGGCCTGAGCAGCCTTCGAGACCACGCCGTCCTCAGCGCCCTCGGTGGCCTTGGCGGCCTGGGCAGCTTTCGAGCCCTCACCGACCTCAGCGGTCTTCGAGGCCTCGGCGGCAGCAGCTTTCAAGCCGCCAGCGTCCTCGGCAGCCTTCAAACCCTCGGCATCCTCGACCTCGCCGAGTTCCGGCGAGCCCCCAGCGCCCGCCGGCTCCTCGGAAACCGGCCGATACCCGACCTTCCGGAAGTTCCGATACCGCCGCCGAGCAGCAGCCCGATCACCAGACGACTCAGCGGAACCAGCCGAGCCCTCCGAACCAGCCGAGCCCTCCGAACCAGCGGAACCAGCCGAACCAGACGAGCTGGCCGAACCAGCGGAACCAGCCGGGCCAGCTGAGCCGGCCGAACCAGTCGAATCAGAGTCAGCGTCAGAATCAGTCATGTCTCTCTCCCAAGCCCGAAAACGGGCGCGCTTCACCGTCACACCGCCCAGCGGTGCGAGCAAGAACCAAGAACCAGAAGTCAGCGAGGCAAGGTCACCCGGATGCACGACCCGGGATCCACCACGGCGATCGTCCCGCCGTGCAGGTCCACCACCCACCGGGCGATGGCGAGACCGAGCCCGGTCCCACCACCGCCCGCCCTCTCCCCTCGGGTGAACCTCTCGAAGATCCGGGACCTGTCGGCCGGAGCGATCCCCGGCCCCTCGTCCCGGACCTCCAGAACCACAGAAGAACCGGAGGAACACCCCGACACGGACACCAACCCCCCGGTGGGTCCGTGCCGGGCAGCGTTGTCCACCAGGTTCACCAGCACCTGGTGCAGCCGTTCCCCGTCGGCCAGCACCGTCAGATCACCGGGCACGTCGATCGAGAACGACGCGGCGGGCGCGGCCACGGCGGCCTCGGCCACCACATCCGCGACCAACGACGACACCGACAGGACCTCGCGGTTCAGGGACAGCACCCCGGCGTCGATCTTCGACAGGTCCAGCAGTTCGGTGACCAGCCGTCCCAGCCGTTCGGTCTGCGCGAGAGCGGTCTTCATGGTCGCCGCGTCGGCCACCGCCACCCCGTCGACCACGTTCTCCAGCACGGCCTGCAGGGCCGAGATCGGAGTCCGCAGCTCGTGCGACACGTTCGCGATCAGCTCCCGCCGCTGCTGGTCGGCGGCGGCCAGATCCGAAGCCATCACCGTGAACGCCTCCGCCAGCTGCCCGACCTCATCCGAAGACGTCGCCCGCACCGACCGCGAGTAGTCCCCGGAAGCCATCGACCGAGCCGCCGAAGTCATCTCCCGCAACGGAGAAGTCATGCCGTGCGCGAGCAACTGCGAGGTCAGCAACCCCAGCACCAGAGCGATGAGAGTCGTCCGCGGCGGCAACCACCCCGTCGAGTACCGGAAGTAGGCGAACGCCACGCACCCCGACACCACGATGACGATCCCGAGCTTGAGCTTGATCGACCGCACCGAGTCCAACGGCCGCGGCAGCTTGTCCAGCAAGCTCAAAACCCAGTTCATCGGGGCACCTCCAGCGCGTACCCCACCCCGTGAACGGTCCGGATCAGGTCGGCCCCGAGCTTGCGCCGCAGCGCCTTCACGTGACTGTCGACCGTCCGCGACGAAGCCCCCTCGTGCCACCCGCACGCCTCCGCGAGCAACCGCTCCCTGGCCTGCACGGCGGAAGGCCGCTCAGCCAGGAACAGCAGCAGGTCGTACTCGGTGGGCGTCAGGTGAGCCTCCACGCCGGCCCTGCGCACCCGCCGCCCCGCCAGGTCGATCACCAGGTCCCCGAGCTCCAGCGACGTGGAACTGACCGCCCGCGACACGCGCCGGAGCAGCACGTGCACCCGCGCCGCCAGCTCACGCATCGAGAACGGCTTGGTCAGGTAGTCGTCCGCCCCCACGGCGAGCCCGACCAGCAGATCGGTCTCGTCCCCCCGCGCGGTCAGCATCAGCACCGGCACCGAACGCGACGCCTGGATCCGCCGGCACACCTCGAGCCCGTCGAACCCCGGCAGCATCACGTCCAGAACCACCAGGTCAGGCACGAACGCAGCCGCCTGAGCAACCCCGGACGGCCCGTCGTGCGCCACCGCCACCACGAACCCCTCGGCCCGCAGCCGCACGGCCACGGACTCGGCGATCGTGATGTCGTCCTCGACGACGAGCACCCGGCGCTGACCTGTCATGACGGCGACTTTATGGGCACGTCGTGGAGGACGCCGGGACAAGTTGTGAAGATCGTGTGCAGAGATCCATCAGTTACCGCTCAGTTACCGAAACCAGGAACGCGCGCACTGTTAACAAAGCGAACCATTTAATTAGGCTCCGAACATGGACGGGCTCACCTCGCAGCTCCTCGACGCCGCCCCGCTGCTGCTCGGCGACAGCCACTCCCTCAAGGCAAGTCTGGGCAGGCTCGGCGGCCGCACGGTCGGCGTTGTGGAGGAGTCCGGCCCGCTCGACGCCACCGCCGCGGAGCAGGGTGCGCGGTTCGTGCGCCTGTGCGACGCGTTCGGCATCCCGATCATCGCCATCGCCGGCTCACCTCAGCCCGGCGGGGAGGTCCACGGCGGCGCGCTGCTGCACGCGTTCGCCGAGAGCGTCGTCCCCAGGATCACCCTGGTCACGGGCCCCGCGCACGTCACGATGATCGCCGAAACGACCTGCGCTTCCTTCAACGACCCGCGCGACGCCCGCCGCGCCCTGGTGGAGGCGTTCTGTAAGTTCCAGTCATGAACGTCCTCGACGCGGTCCTGGAAAGGATCACCTATGCCAACGAGGACAACGGTTACACCGTCGCCAAGGTCGACACCGGCCGCGGCGACCTGGTCACGGTCGTCGGCGCGCTGCTCGGCGCCCAGCCCGGCGAGTCGATCCGGATGCGCGGCCACTGGGGCTCACATCCGCAGTACGGCAAGCAGTTCCACGTCGACGACTACACGACGATCCTGCCCGCGACGATCCAGGGCATCCGCCGCTACCTCGGCTCCGGCCTGATCAAGGGCATCGGCCCGGTGCTCGCGGACAAGATCGTCACGCATTTCGGCGTTGGCGCGCTGGACGTCATCGAGAACGAGCCGGAGCGCCTCATCGAGGTCCCGAAGCTCGGCCCGAAGCGCACCAAGGCCATCGCGGCGGCCTGGGAAGAGCAGAAGGCCATCAAGGAAGTGATGATCTTCCTGCAGGGCGTCGGAGTCTCGACGAGCCTCGCCGTACGGATCTACAAGCAGTACACGGACAAGTCCATCGAGATCGTCAAGCAGGAGCCGTACCGCCTGGCGAACGACGTCTGGGGCATCGGCTTCAAGACCGCCGACGTCATCGCGAAGGCCGTCGGAATCCCGCACGACAGCCCTCAGCGCGTCAAGGCGGGCCTGCAGTTCACGCTCTCCGAGGCCACCACCGACGGCAACTGCTACCTGCCCGAACAGTCCCTCATCGCGGACGCCATCAAGATCCTCCAGGTCGACGCGGGCCTGGTCATCGACTGCCTCGCCGAGCTCGTCGCGGAGGAAGGCGTCGTCCGCGAGGAGTTCCCGGACGAGGAGATCGCGGTCTACCTGGTCCCGTTCCACCGCGCGGAGATCTCGATGGCCGCGCAGCTCAAACGCCTGCTGCACAGCGACACGGACCGCATGCCCAGTTTCGCGGGCGTCGACTGGGACAAGGCTTTCGCCTGGCTCGGCACCGAGCTCGAACAGCACCAGGCGGAAGCGGTCAAGCTCGCCCTGACCGAGAAGGTCGCCGTGCTCACCGGCGGACCGGGCTGCGGCAAGAGCTTCACCGTCCGCTCGATCGTCCGCCTGGCGCAGGCCAAGAAGGCCAAGATCGTCCTGGCCGCGCCCACCGGCCGTGCCGCCAAGCGCCTCACCGAGCTGACCGGCCACGAGGCCCGCACGGTCCACCGCCTGCTGGAGCTGAGGCCCGGCGGCGACGCGGCGTACGACCGCGATCACCCGCTCGACGCCGACCTCGTGGTCGTCGACGAGGCCTCGATGCTGGACCTGTTGCTGGCCAACAAACTCGTCAAAGCCGTGCCGCCCGGCGCCCACCTGCTGCTCGTGGGCGACGTCGACCAGCTGCCGTCGGTCGGCGCCGGTGAGGTGCTCAGAGACGTGCTGGCGCAGGGAAGCCCGATCCCGAACGTGCGGCTGACGCACATCTTCCGCCAGGCCCAGGAGTCCGGTGTCGTCACGAACGCCCACCGCATCAACAGCGGCGACTACCCGTTGGTGCAAGGACTTCCGGACTTCTTCCTCTTCAGCACCGACGAGGCCGAGGAGGCCGCCGCGATGACCGTCGACGTCGTCGCGAACCGCATCCCGCGCAAGTTCCGGCTCGACCCGCGCAAGGACATCCAGGTGCTCGCCCCGATGCACCGCGGCCCGGCCGGCGCGGGTGCCCTCAACACGGTGCTCCAGGAAGCCCTCACGCCGTCACGTGACGGCCTGCCCGAGAAACGCTTCGGCGGCAGGGTGTTCAAGGTCGGCGACAAGGTCACCCAGATCCGCAACAACTACGACAAGGGCAAGAACGGTGTCTTCAACGGCACCCTGGGCAACGTCATCGCGCTCGACCCGGTCGAGCAGAAGCTGACCATCCGCACCGACGAGGACGAAGAGGTCGACTACGAGTTCTCGGAACTCGACGAGCTCAGCCACGCGTACGCCATGACCATCCACCGGTCGCAGGGCAGCGAGTACCCGTGCGTGGTCATCCCGGTCACGACCAGCGCGTGGATGATGCTGCAGCGCAACCTGCTCTACACCGCGGTCACCCGCGCGAAGAAGCTCGTGGTTCTCGTTGGCAGCAAGAAAGCCATCGGCCAGGCCGTGCGAACAGTCGGGGCGGGCCGCCGCCACACGGCATTGGCCCACCGCCTGAGAACTACACCGACGTCAGATAGTCGGTGATCAGCCGCGCCCACGGCATCGCGGACTCCAACGCGATCGCGTGCCCGCACGCGAGGTCGGTGTACTTCGACCCCGGGATCAGGTCCGAGACCTCCTTGCCGAGGTCGCGCGACAGCAGTTGGTCCCCGGACGCGCCGATCACCAGCGTCGGCTGCGACACCCGCGGCAGCAGTTCGGTGAGGTCGATCTTCAGGATCAGGTCGACGTGCGCGGGAGACCCCGTCGGCACGCTCGCCCCGATCAGCTCGGCGAAGCCCTCCGCCTGCGCGGGCGTGAGCCGGGCCAGGTACTCCCTGCTGCACATGACCGACAGGATGAACCGCGACAGCACCGCGCGTGACCCGTCCAGCAACGACTTCCAGTGGTCGATCTTCGCCTTGGTCGCGGCGTCGATCTTGGTGAACGGCGTGCTCAGCACGAGCCCGCGCACCCGCTCCGGATGCCGCACGGCAGCCGTGACGGCGACCGCACAGCCCATCGAGTAGCCGCAGACGAAGAACGACTCGTGCCCGGCCTTCACCGCGACGTCGACGAGGTCGTCGGCGAGCTTCTCCAGGTCGAGCGCACCCGTGGCCCTCGGCGAGCTGCCAGAGCCGGGCAGATCCGGTGCGATGACGGTGAAGTACTGGGTCAGAGTCCCCAGGATCGGGCCGTAGTTGGCTTGGACGCTGCCGCCCGCGCCGTGCACGAGCAGCAGGGCAGGGCCGGTGCCCTTGACGACTGTGGACAGGCCGGACATTCCGAACCCCCGATAGGTCAATCCATGCTGCGGACGATGGTCGGCTCCAACCCCTCGTCGTCGTCCGTGAGAGAACCGCGCCAGGGGAAGTCGTAGGAGATCTCAGCGACACCGTCGTTGTAGAGATGATCCATCGTTCGCGCTCCTGTCGACTTCCCAAGGGTTTTGTGCGGACCTCGCTTGGTCGAGTCGGTTTCGGCCTTACAGCACAATAACCGCTGCGATGCTGGGTGAAATGCTATTGATTTCCGTCACGGTGCGCCAAGTGTCCGGTTTCCCGATCCCAAGCACCGGACGGTAATCATCCGGTCGGTCGAACGAACTGGCGTGACTCAGCCGCACAGACCATGATCGTCGATCATGCGCACCGCCCTGGCCCTGCTCGCCTGTCTCGGCCTTCTGCTCAGCCCTTCACCGGCTCCGGCCGAAGGTCCACAAGCGACGTTCGTGCTGCGTGTGCCCGCGCCTGTGGGTTCGGAGGCCCAACGACTGCTCGGCCGCGGCTACGACGTCCTGGAGCAGCGCGACGGGACCGATCTGTTCGTCGTCGGCGACGCGCATACCGCCGATGAACTCCGATCGGATGGTTTCCAGTCCACTGTCGAGACGGTGACGCCTCCGTCCCAATGGGCGCCACGCTCTCTCGGAGATACGACTTACTACGGCGGCTATCGAACGGTCACTGCTCAAATCGCCCATCTCGACGAGGTCGCGCGAGCTCATCCCGATCTCGCCACGGTCGTCGACTACGGCGACTCCTGGCGCAAGACGCAGGGCACCGGCGGATATGACCTGAAAGCCATCTGCATAACGCGGAAAAGCCCAGGTGACTGCGCATTGACGCCCACCGCGCCGAAACCGCGCCTGTTCGTGATGGGCCAGCTCCACGCGCGGGAAATCACCACCGGCGACATGGCGTGGCGCTTTATCGACGATCTGGTCGGCTCCGACCTCACCGCGATGCTGGGCGGCGTCGAGGTCTGGGTCGTCCCGATCGCCAACCCGGACGGCGTCGAGATCGTCGAGTCCGGTGGCGACTCCCCGGTGCTGCAGCGCAAGAACGCGAACGGCACCTGCTCGTCCGGCCAGCGCGGCGTCGACCTGAACCGCAACGCCGGCTCGCACTGGGGTGAAGTCGGCACGTCCGCGAGCAAGTGCAGCGAGATCTACCGCGGCCCTCGCGCCGACTCCGAGGTCGAGACCCAGGCTCTGGAGTCGTTGTGGCGCAAGCTCTACCGCGACACCCGCGCGCCCGGCGACACCGCGGCGGCCAGCGCCGACACCACCGGCGCCGTCATCTCCATGCACAGCTACGGCAACTACGTGCTCTTCCCGTGGGGCTGGAGCACGCAGAAGACCGGCAACGACGCCGCGCTGCGCAAGATGGCGCAGGACATGGCGTCGCTGTCGGGGTTCACGGCAGGCCAGCCCGGTGAGGTGCTCTACAACGCGTCCGGCGCCACTGACGACTGGGTGTACGAGGACCTGGGCGTGCCGAGCTTCGTGTGGGAGATCGGCACGAGCTCAGGTGCCTGCGGCGGGTTCTTCCCGCCGTACTCGTGCCAGGAGGGCACGCATTGGCCGAAAGTGCGTTCCATGCTCGTTTCGGCCATGAAAGCGGCGCCCAAGCCCTACTGACGGCATCTTGGATGCCATGGGGATTCGCTTATTGGCAACACTCGCCGCAACAAGCCTGCTCTTCACCGGCACCGCGGTCGCCGACGACCAGCAGATCGACCGAAAGGTCATCCAGCAGGCGCTGGACCAGATCACCAGCACCGCGGCCCAGGGCGTCCAGCTGCGCGTCGCGGAAGGCCGCCACAGCTTCACCGCCCGCTCCGGCACCGCGGAGCTCGGGAGTGAGCGTCCAGTGCCGGTCAACGGCCGGTTCCGCGCGGGCAGCATCACCAAGGCCTTCACCTCGACGGTCGTGCTCCAGCTCGCTGGCGAGGGCAAGGTCGACCTGGACGCCCCGGTCGTCCGCTATCTGCCCGGCCTGGTCGACTCTCGCATCACCGTCCGCCAGCTGCTGCAGCACACCAGCGGCCTCTTCAACTACACCAACGCCATCGGATTCAGCCCGCAGGACTTCGAGCCGATCCGCTACAAGCACTGGACGCCCGAGGAGATCATCGCGATCTCGACGAGCAGGCCGCTCCAGTTCGAGCCGGGCACCAAGTGGGAGTACAACAACACCGGTTTCGTGATCCTGGGCCAGCTCATCGAGAAGGTCACCAGGCAGCCTTACGAGCGCACGGTCCAGCAACGCGTCCTCAGGCCGTTGCACCTCAGCGACACCACGTTCCCCGGCGACGACCCGGACATCCGCGGCCCGCACGCCCACTCGTACGGCCTGGTGAATGGCAAGGCGACCGACACCACCCGCTACAACCCATCCGTGTTCTGGGCGGTGGGCGACGTCGTCACGACCACTCGCGACCTCGAGACCTTCTACACCGCGCTGATCAGCGGCAAGCTGCTCAAGCCCGCCCAGCAGGCCGAGCTGATGAAGACCACGCCGGTCAGCCCGCAGTACGGCCTCGGCCTGTTCATCCAGTCAACCCCTTGCGGCACAACGATTGTCGGCCACACAGGCAGTGTGCCGGGTTACGGCAGTTACGCCTTCTACAGCCCGGACCTCAAGCGCCGCGCGGAGGTGTCCGCCACCGCGGGCCTCGGCACGGGCGACCCGACCACCGGCTACTACGCGATCCTCAACGAGGTGTTCTGCTGACCGGCCTCAGGGACACCCCTAGGGCCCTGGGTAAGACTGAAGGCTGATGCGGCGAATCGTCGTTCTCGCCAAGGTGGGGACATGGGGATTCGATTGGTAGCAACAGTTACCGCAGCGAGCCTGCTGGCACTGACCACCGCGGGAACCGCTCTCGCCGACGAGCGGAGCGTCGACCGCACCGTCGTCCAGCAGGCGTTGGACCAGATCGCGCAGAGCGGGGCAGCGCTCGGCGTGCAGGCCAGAGTGACGGACGGGCGGCAGCGCTTCACCGCCCGTTCCGGCAAGGCCGAGCTGAACAGCAACCAGCCCGTACCCGAGAACGGCAGGTTCCGCGTCGGCAGCATCACCAAGACGTTCGTGTCGACGGTGATGCTGCAGCTCGCGGGCGAGGGCAAGGTCGACCTGGACGCCCCGGTCGTCCGCTACCTGCCCGGCCTGATCGACCAGCGCATCACCGTCCGCCAGGTCATGCAGCACACCAGCGGCCTGTACAACTACACCGACGCGCTTCCGCTCAACCCCGACGAGTTCGAGCAGATCCGCTACAAGCACTGGTCGCCGCAGGAGCTGCTCGCGATCTCGACGAGCAAGCCGCTGGACTTCGAGCCCGGCACGAAGTGGAACTACTCCAACACGAACTACATCGTCGTCGGCCTGCTGGTGGAGAAGCTGACCGGCAAGCCGTACGAGAGGGCCGTCGAGCAGCGGATCCTGAAGCCGTTGCACCTCAACGACACCGAGGTGCCCGGCGACAACCCGAACATCAGGGGCCCGCACGCGCACGGCTACGTCACGGTGAACGGCAAACCGTCCGACATCACCCGCATCAACCCGTCGGTGGCGTGGTCCGCCGGCGAGATGATCTCCACGACCCGCGACCTCGACACGTTCGTCGACGCGCTGGCCGACGGCAAGCTGCTCAAGCCCGCGCAGCAGCAGGAAATGAGCAAGACGACCGCCGTCAGTCCCGAATACGGCCTCGGCCTGCAGGTGCGGACCCTGCCCTGCGGCACCAAGGTCCTGGGCCATGGCGGCGGCATCCCCGGCTACTCGTCGGAGATGATGACCACGACGGACACCAAGAAGCGCCTGGAGCTCAGCGCCACCAGCGCGCCGACGGCGGGCAACCCCGGCGACGCCTTGCAGAAGCTTCTGACCGAGGTCTTCTGCTGACGATGAAACCGGTAGCCGGCTTGATCCACGGCTACGCGACGATGATGGTCGGCACGCGGGACAAGCGTGTGACGCTCTCCATCTCGCAAGCCGCGAACGGCGGCACCCCTGGCGACGCCGCGTTCAGCTTGCTGGAGAAGGTGTTCTGCTGAAAGCAAAAGGGGAGCTGGGTTGTCCCAGCTCCCCTCCCGGCGTTGTGAAGATCAGCCGAGGCCGTTCCTCATCGCAGAAACCAACTCACCGTTCGAGGTGTCTCCGGACATCTCCCAGAAGAAGGCGCCGCCGAGACCCTGGTTCTTCGCGTAGGTCATCTTTCCGCCGATGGTGGCCGGGGTGTCGTAGCTCCACCACTGGTCACCGCACTTGGCGTAAGCCGTGCCCGCGACCGTGCCGTTGGCCGGGCACGACGTCTTGAGCACCTTGTAGTTCTGGATGCCCGGCTCGATGCCCGGCGCGGCGCCGGTCGCCGTGCCACCCGGTGCCGACTGCGTGACGCCGGACCAGCCGCGGCCGTAGAAACCGATGCCCAGCAACAGCTTGGACGACGGAACGCCCTTGCTCTTCAGCTTCTGGATCGCGTTGTCCGAGTAGAAGCCCGCGGTCGGGATGCCGCTGTAGTTGGTCAGCGGCGAGTGCGGAGCCGTCGGACCCTGGGCCGCCCAGGCGCCGAAGTAGTCGTACGTCATGACGTTGTACCAGTTCACGTACTGCGCGGCGCCGCCGTAGTTCGCGGCGTCGATCTTGCCGCCAGACGTGCCATCGGCCGTGATGGCCGAGGTCACCAGGAAGCTCTGGCCGAACTTCTCGCGCAGCGCCTTCATCAGGTTCACGTACGCTTCCGACCCGCTGGTGTCGCAGCTCAGACCACAGGCGTTGGGGTACTCCCAGTCGATGTCGATGCCGTCGAACAGGCCGTTCCAGCGCGAGTCCTTCAGCAGGTTGTAGCAGGACTGGGCGAACGCGGCCGGGTTCTGCGCGGCCTGGCCGAAGCCGCCGGACCAGGTCCAGCCACCGAACGAGTACAGCACCTTGAGGTTCGGGTACTTCTTCTTCAGCTTGATCAGCTGGTTGAAGGCACCGCGCACCGGCGCGTCCCACACGTCCGCGACACCGTCGACCGACTCGGCCGCCGTGTACGACTTCTCGATCGCCGGGAACGACTCGCCGATCGTGCACTGCCCGTTCGAGACGTTGCCGAACGAGTAGTTGATGTGCGAGATCTTCGAAGCGGTACCGGACGTGTCGATGTTCTTCGGCAGGTAGTTCGTCGCGGGGTAGGTGCCCCACTCGGTGAAGTAACCGAGGGTGGTCTTGCCCGCGGGCAGCGGCGGACCAGTCGTGGTCGTCGTCGTAGTGGTTGTGGTCGTCGTCGTGGTGGTGGTCGTGGTAGTCGTCGGGTTGGTCCCGCCCGACTCGCACGAGCCGCCGTTCAGCTTGCAGTTCGTGGGCGCGGCGAACGTGCCGGAGTACGCGCCGTTGAACCCGAAGCTCACCGTCTGGCCGACACCGACGTTGCCGTTCCAGGTGTTCTTGACCGTGACGACCTGGCCGGACGTGGTGTACGAGCCGTCCCAGAGCGAGGTGACGCGGTGGTTCGCCGGCATCGTGAACTCAACAGTCCACGACGTCAGGGCCGCCGTGCTGTTGTTCGTGATCGTGTACTTGCCCTCGAAGCCCGTTCCCCAGTCAGAACCTTTGGAGAACGTGGCGGACACGCCACCGGCACCGCTCGCGGCGGGCACGACGGCGAGGCCGAGGACCAACGCGGCGACTGCCGCGAAGAGAGCAGCTAGATGCCATCGGAACTTGGACATCGGTCTCCTCAGTCGCAGGGGGTACCGGAACGATGTGGTCCAGACCACTGAACGGTCAAGGTCTAGACCTCTGCCGTCACTCGAATGGAGTAGTCCGAAAACGGTTGCGGGACGCGGAATGTCCGTTCTCTGTCTACTCGGTTAACCATTGGTGGGCCGGCGAGACGGCAACGCTAACTTTGTTCCGTGTCAAAGCGTTTCTCCGCGGCGAAGCTCGCGAGGAGGCGCAGTCCGTCCGCGGAGGAGCTGCCGGGGGTCGCGGACAGCACCAGCAGCTCCATTCCGGACTCGGACGGCAGCGAGAAGTTCTCCTGGTGCAGTTCGAGCAGTCCGACCAACGGGTGCCGATAGGTCTTGGGGCCATGCGCACGGGCACGCACGTCCGCGCGCGCCCACAGGCGGCGGAAGCGTTCGCTGCCCATCGCCAGCTCACCGATGAGCGAGGCCAGCCGGGGATCGTCCGGGTACTTGCCGGCTGCCAGGCGCAGGTGCCCGACCACGTCGAACGTGCACTGCTCCCAGCCCGCGTAGAGGTCGGTCTCCTCCAGGAAGATGTGCCGGGCGGTGTTCAGGGCTCGCAGCGGCCGTCCGTAGAGGAGCTCCGCGAGGCGGTTGCCCGCGAGTACGTCCATGCGGTGGTTCATGATCAGTGCGGGTGCACCGGTGATCAGGTCCAGGACGTGCAGCAGCTCCGGCCGGACCCGTCCTCCCGGCGCCTTCGCGGTGCGGCGGCGCTTGCGGGACAGCCGGTGCAGGTGCCCGCGTTCGGTCTCGTCCAGGCCGAGGACGCCGGCCAGGGCGTCGAGAACCTGTTCGGACGGCTGAGTCGCGCGACCCTGTTCCAGGCGCACGTAGTAGTCGACGCTCACGCCGGACAGGTGCGCGATCTCCTCGCGGCGCAGCCCGGCGACGCGGCGATACCTCTCGGTGGGAATGCCGACGGACGCCGGGTCGACGCGGGAACGCCGGGTGCGCAGGAAGCCCGCGAGATCGTCCACCTCTTCAGTGTGGCCGCCGCACGGCGTTCGAACCTGGTCCTGCCAGTACTAGGAAGTCCAGTCTCTGAACGCCGGGGCTTCGCGACGCCCAGGATCGAAGGCATCCGATCCGAAGGAGCTCCCGTGAAGACCCTCATCGTCTACGCCCACCCCGAGCCGAAGTCGCTCAACGGCTCGCTGAAGGACCTTGCTGTGTCCACATTGGAGAGTGTGGGGCACGACGTGCGGGTGAGCGATCTGCACGCGATGAACTGGAAGGCGGTCGTCGGCGCCGCGGACTACGGGCCGAACGCCTCGAGCCCGCTGAAGGTCGCGCTGGACTCCGGCAGGGCGTTCGACGCCGGGACGCTCACCGCGGACGTGCGGGTCGAGCAGGAGAAGCTGCTGTGGGCCGACACGATCATCTTCCAGTTCCCGCTGTGGTGGTACACGATGCCCGCGATCCTGAAGGGCTGGGTGGACCGGGTGTTCACCTACCACTTCGCGTACGGCGTCGGCGAGCACAGCGACACCAGGTACGGCGAGCGCTTCGGCGAAGGCACCCTCGCGGGCAGGAGGGCTCTGCTGTCGGTCACGGCCGGTGGCCCGGAGTCGCACTACGCCGCTCGCGGGATCAACGGACCGATCGAGGATCTGCTGTTCCCGATCCACCACGGCATCCTCTACTACCCCGGCATCGAGGTGCTGCCGCCGTTCGTCCTGTACGGCGTCGACCGGATGACCAGCGAGGACTACGCCGACGTCGCCAAGGCGTGGGAACAGCGCCTGCTCACCCTGGACTCAACCGAGCCGATCGCGTTCCGGCGGCAGAACTTCGGCGACTACGAGATCCCCTCGCTGCACCTGAAGGAAGGACTGGAGCCCGTGGGCCGCACGGGTTTCGGGCTGCACGTGCGCTGACTGTCAAGTGTGAGTAAACCTTTACACGGTCAGCCGATTGCCCGCTCCGCGCCCCAGGCCGCGATGTCCTCCCGGCTCTGCAGCCCCAGTTTCTCGCGCAGCCGCAGCAGCCGGGAGGCCACGGTCCGCACGGACACGCCCAGCCGGTTGGCGATCTGCTGGTTGGTGAGGCCGGTCGCCAGCAAGGCGATCACGCGGCGCTCGTGGTCGTCCAACGAGTCGTGCGCCACTTCCGTGCGGTCCAGCCACACCTCGTCCTGAATGAATGCCTCGGTCTCAGTGGCAGTCAGCGGCGTAGAAGCGGCCTCTGCGCGCGCAACAGGCAACATCAGCCGTGCGGTGCGAATAGCCCCGGCCACCTTCTCCGCCCAGAACGGATCCGGCACCACACCGACCGACCGCCGCAACGCCCGTCCCGTCGCCTCGAGCCGTAACGCGCGCTCAGCCTGACCACGCATCAACGCCACCACGGCCAGCCCTTCAAGGGCGTCGGGCGCGGTCAGCGGGTTGATGCCGTCCATCCGCAACGCCTCCTGAAAGGCGTGCGTCGACTCGTCGAGATCACCCTGCACCAACGCCACGACTCCGCGTGTGTTCAACGCAGAGGCGATGCGCGCGGGAACGCCCGACGCGCGCGAGATCGGCAACGCCTTCATGACGGCCTTCTCAGCGCGTTCGTGCTTACCGAGAGACAACGCTGTACGGGCCAGGTCGATCAGACAGGTCGCACGGGCAAGTGGCTCGCCCAGGAGTTCGGCGACCCGCAGGCACTCGGTGTTGTTCTCGTCCGACGCCTCCCACTCGCCGGATGACTGCTGCACCGCGGCCAGCGTGCTGCGACAGCTCATCGCGAGCGCCGGCTGCCCCAGCGGACGCACCAGTCGCGAAGCCTCGCCGGACAGTTCGATCGCCTCGTCGTGATCGCCCTGCTCGGTGGCGAAACGAGCGGCGTGGTTCAACGCCACGCACCGGTAATCGTCCCGTGTGGACGGACGTCGCAGGGCATCCCGCAGCAGCGCTCGAGCCTGCCCGAGACGCCCACGCCGAGCAGCGCAGTCGGCCAGAGCGGAAGTCAGCAGCAGCAACCGTTCGTCATCACGTTCGGCAGCCCACTCGACCGTCCCGAGCAAGCTGTCGACGTGGTTGTCGAGCTTGTCCTGCACCTCGAACGGCACCGACAGGGGCTGGGTGATCAGCACGTCCGACAGGTCCGTGAACCACCGCGCCAAAGCCTCGAACGCGACGTCCAGCTCACCTGCCGCGACCAGCTTCTCCCTGGCGTGCAACCGAACCGACTCCAGCTGCCGGAACCGCGTCGTGCCGGGGATCGCCGTCAGCAACGACTTGGCCTGCAGCCGGGACAACACGTCCAGCACGGGCTCCGCGGAACGCTCGGACGAGCAGACCTCGGTCGCCGCGGTCAGGTCGAAGCCACCGTCGAAGACCGACAGGCGGCGCAACGCGAACCGCTCGTCCGGAGCCAGCAACTGGTAGCTCCAGTCGATCGCCTCACGCAGGGAACGCTGACGGGACGGCGACTTGCGGCACCCCAGCGTCAGCAGTTCGAGCGGCTCGTCCATCCGGTCGCAGATGTCCGCGACGGGCAACAGCTGCACCCACCGGGCCGCGAGCTCGATCGCCAGCGGCATCCCCTCCAGCCGCGCGCACAGCAACGCGACCGCGGCGGTGTTCGAGGGAGTCAACCGGAAGTCGGGCTTGCGCTCACGCGCCCGGTCCACGAACAGCTTCACGGCCTCGGAACGTGGTGCCGCCGTGGTGACCAGGTCCCGGTCCGTCGACGGCACCGGTAGTCCCTCGACCTGAAAGCTCACCTCACCCGTGATCCACAGGGCTTCCCGCGACGTCGCCAGCACCCGCACACCGGGGCAGCGGTTCAGCAGGAGGTCCGTCAGCTCGGCGCACGTGTCGAGAAGGTGCTCGCAGTTGTCGAGGACCACGACCACTTTCATGTTCACGAGCGTTTCCAAGACTGTGTCGCGCAACGGCTCGTCCGGCTGCGCGACGACACCCAGCGCGGCGGCGACGGTCGGCATGACGTCCTGAGAAGCGGACACCTCGCCGAGTTCGACGAGGAGCACCCTGTCCGTTCTCCCGCGCCGCAACCGGCCCGCGGCCTCGAGCGCCAGCCGGGTCTTACCCGCACCCGCACTGCCCACGAGCGTAACGAGACGGTGCCTGCGCATGAGCTGGTCGAGTTTCGACAACTCCGGCTGGCGTCCGATGAACGTGTCGCGCGCCGCGGGCAGGTTCGAGAGCACTCTGAAGTTCTTGCTGCTCACCGGCGTCGGTGTAGGAACCGTCGCGCGACGGCGATAAGCCCTTTGGCGGCAGGCGTTGGAGCAGTAGGACCTGCGCTGCTCGGAGGTGGCGGGAGGCAGCGTGCCGTCGCACAGGGCGCAACGTCCGGTGCTGATCATGGGGTCCTCTCCTCCAGCCGTAACGGCACGCCGTCCCTGTCTCGGTCCGGCAGAAGCACAGGTCGCGGCTGGTGACCTGCCGTGTGCAACCCGTTACACGTCTGTGCGCGCGAGACGGTTCGCACTCTGCTCGTTATGCCTACCTTCCCGAGACCCTCGTTCGGGAACAAACTGGTGACTGGTCCGGTCTCACAGGGAGTGCGCATGACGTTGACAACCAGCACCTCGTGGGCGAGCACAGGTCTGCAACTGGTGGACAAGCCGCGCACGATCACCGTTGGCATCGCTGACGACGAGGTATTGATCCGCACTGGAGTTCGTGGCGTGCTGGAACGTTCCGGCAACGTCGTGGTGGTCGGCGAAGCGGGTGACGGCAGCGGTGCTGTCGAGCTCGCGCGGCGCCACCGTCCGCAGGTGCTGCTGATGGACGCCGCGATGCCCGGCATGGAAGGCCTCGGGGCGGTCCGCATGGTGCGCAGGCACGTGCCAGGTACACAGGTGATCATGCTGTGCACCACGCAGACCGAGGAGATGTTGTTCCCGGCGTTGCGTGCCGGCGCGGCGGGGTTCCTGTTCAAGAACGGCGAACCCGACGCTCTGGTCAACGCCGTGCGCGTGGTGGCCGCGGGAGAGGCGATCCTGTCGCCGTCCGCGACACGGGCGCTGGTCGACCACTTCACGGGCGCCGACTCCGAACGTCGTGACGCCGCGCGCAGCCGCATCAGCCTGCTCACTCGGCGGGAGCAGGAAGTGCTGGTGTACCTCGCGCAGGGCATGGCTAACGCACGCATCGCAAGGCTCATGTACCTCTCAGAAGGGGCGATCAAGGCCCACGTCAGCCGACTGCTGACGAAACTGCGGTGCGACAACCGCGTCCAGGCCGCTCTCATCGCACGCGACGCCGCCCTTCCCTGCTGACCTGACTTCTGCAACGGCGCAGCAGCCAGCCTAGCCACGACACTTCTCGTCGCGAAGCGGGTCACCCGGTTGGCCCCGTCCAGAGTGATGTCGTTTTCCCGCCAGCGTCTCGGTTGGAATGGCGTCATGCTGGTGCGCATGCGGTTGGACACGTTCACGGAACGCTTGGCGTTCAAGGCACCTCTCTGCCCGGACAACCTGTTCGGGCACTTGATCGCCACCGCCGTTCCCGGTGTCGAGGAGTGGCGGGACGGCGTGTACCGGCGCTCATTGCGTCTCCCTTTCGGTTGCGGGATCGCGGCTTTGAGGCCCTTGACCGATCACGTCGCGTGCACTGTGGAGCTTTCCGACGAACGTGATCTCCCCAAAGCTCTAGACCTTTGCCGGTTCCTGCTCGATCTCGACGCCGACCCGGCCGAGGTGGACGGTGCGTTGTCTTCAGACCCTTTGCTGGCACAACTGGTCATGAGTGCACCCGGTCGCCGTGTTCCCCGCACGGTCGACGGCGCGGAGTTCGCGATACGAGCGGTGCTGGGGCAACAGGTCTCGACGAAGGCCGCGCGCACGCACGCCGCCCGTCTCGTATCGCGTTACGGCACACCGGTCGGGGACCTGTTCCTGTTCCCGCTGGAGTTCGACGTGGCTTCGCTCGCGATGCCGGAGTCGCGTCGCCGCACGATGTCGGCTCTGCTGGAAGCGCTTCAGTCCGGTTTGGACCTGTCGCCCACCGCGGATCGGGCGGCCGCGCGCGAGTGGCTCGCGACGTTGCCCGGCTTCGGCCCGTGGACCGTGGAATCGATTGCGATGCGGTCGCTCGGCGACCCGGACGCGTTCCTGCCGACCGATCTCGGGATCCGCCTGGCAGCTCAGGCCTTGGGGCTGCCGTCGACGCCGGCGGCTCTGGTCAGGCGCTCGGAGGCGTGGCGGCCGTGGCGTTCGTACGCGGTGCAGCACCTGTGGGCGACCGGTGATCACGAGGTGAACCGGATCCCGGCCTGAGCTGGACGCTTCCCGGCCTGAGCTGGACGCTCGCGTACATCGCCGCGGTGGAAGGGTTCTGCACGAAACCGGGCAACGGCGGCGGATCCTGGGCAAACCGTTGCAAATCAACGAAAACGTCCAGCGCGGTGGCCGGGCGGTCCTCAGGATTCTTGGCCAGCAACCGCTGCACGACCGGGTCGAGCGCGCTTCTGGTGCGCGCCGGGGCTTCCTTGACGTGCTTGTCGAACACCGCGTACGCCGTCGGCCCGGTGAAGAGCTGTTCGCCCGTCAGCATCTCGTGCAGCACACAGCCCAGCGCGTAGAGGTCGCTGCGCGGTTCGGCGGTACCGCGCTGGATCTGTTCGGGCGCCATGTAGGACGGCGTCCCGAGGATCTGGCCGGCCCTGCTGAACGGTGCCACGTCGCTCTCCTTGAGCAGCGCGAGCCCGAAGTCCAGCACCTTCACCGCGCCGTCCGGGCACAGCATCAGGTTGGTGGGCTTGAGATCCCGGTGGCAGATGCCGTTCTCGTGAGCCTCGGTGAGCACGGCCGCCGTCTGCGCCGCGATGGTCGCCGCCCACGCCTCGGGCAGCGGGCCGAACTCGTGCACCAGATCGGCGACGGTGACGCCGTCCACGAACTGCATGACCTGGAACAGGCGCTGCTCGTACGTCCCGAAGTCGTACAGGACCGGGACTCCGGGGTGCTCCAGCTTGGCCACGATCCGCGCCTCGCGGGCGAACCGGTGCTGCACCTCGTCATCGCTGCCGGGCAACCGCAGGAGCTTGACCGCGACGCGCCGGTCGAGGCGCAGGTCCCGGCCCTGGTGCACGGCACCCATGCCGCCCCGCCCCAACGGCAGGTCGTCGATCTCGTAGCGGTCGGCGATCAGCACGTGCGAAGCCTAACTGCCACCGACCGTCCGCCAGCCCCGCGCACTTCCCGACCGCCGGCCCGGCGCTCTTGCCGACCACCGCCCCCGCACGCTTGCCGTCCGCTGGCCCTGCGCGCTTCCCGCTCGCTGGCCCCGCACGCTTGCCGTCCGCCGGCGCCGCGCACTTCCCGTCCGCTGGCCCTGCGCGCTTCCCGCTCACAGGCCCCGCACGCTTGCCGTCCGCCGGCCCCGCGCCCTTCCTCATTAGCGAGGGAACGGTAACAGCGTTTCGTTGACATCACGATCGGGTGATTCTGGCTGCTCACGCCGGTCCGACCTGCCCGCTCAGCAACCCATTGTAGCCCAAACGTACCAGCGTGGCTGCGTCTTCCAGGCCGGCTTCCAGTGCCTTGAGCTGCACGAATGCTTGTCCATAGCGGCGTTGAGCGGCGATCGGCAGCGACGGCACCTGCGTCCGGCGCACGTCGAGCCGCGTGGAGCCGGTGGGGGTGCGGGCGAAAGCCGCGCGCAGCACGCCGTCCAGGAAGTCCGGGTCGAGGACGTCCGGATCGATCTCGTACCTCGCGCCGGTGGGGGAGGTGACGACGTGCATGCCGGGGGCGTTGCGGACCAGCTCGCCGATCGTGGTCATCGGCAGCGCGGTTTGTTCCCGCAGCTCCGGGAGGCTCGGGACGCCGAACGTCGACTGGGCCGCGAGGTAGGCGGTGGCGTCGGTGCGGCTGTGGCGGCCGGGGCTGAGGTCTACGTCGTCGTCGAGCAGGTCGATGACGCGCGTGTTCGGGTCGATGGGGCCGGGTTGCTCGAGCAGCGCGATCTGCTCGGGCACGCGGCCGATCGGGTTGCGGAGCAGCCACAGGTCGCGGCCTGGCTGCACGGTGATCACCGCGCGGATCGCCCCGGCGCGCAACAGGTTCCCGCGGATCCGCTTGCCCGGGCGCCTGGTCGCGGCGGCGGACGGGAGCAGCACCGCCACCTGCCCGCCCGGTCTGGTGAGCGAGAGACAGTGCTGCAACCAGGCCAGTTCCGGCTCTCCGCGCGGTGGCAGCCCGTAGGTCCACCTGGCGTCGCCGACGAGTTCCTCGTGGCCCCACGTCCGGTCGTGCCACGGCGGATCGCACAGGACCGCGTCCGCCTTCTGGTGGATCCCGTTGTGCCGCAAGGAGTCTCCGGTGATGATCTGCGCCTTGGGCATCCGGCGGCGCGCGATGACGGCTGAGACCGGGTCGAGCTCCTGCCCGATCTTGTTGCGCGCCTTCGACGCCTTCAGCAGGTTTCCGGTTCCGCACGCCGGATCGATCACCGTGTCGCCGTCGGTCGTGGCCAGGACGATCTCGACGACCTCGGGCGGTGTGGGGTTCAGCAGTCGTGAATGGGCCTCGAGGTAGCGCTCGTGCAGGAACTCGAACGTCTTCGCGTCCGTTTGAAGGTTTGCGAGCGCTTCACCGAGCTTGAGGTCGTCGACGGTCCGCAGCTGCGTCCACAGCCGTTCGGCCGGCGACACCCGGAACGGTTTTCCGTTGCGCCGCAGCCATGCCTCGACGTCGCGCAGGAGGTACAACGGACTGGAGGCCGTCCCGCCGACCGGCGCCGGGAAGTCCTCGAACCGCCGCCGCCAGTTGGACACGGCCGCCCGCCCCACGTCGGCGAGGCGAGCGATGTCCCCGGCGTTGACCGTCTCATCCATGGTTCACAACCGTATTGCTTGTGAACTCACTTCACAACTGGTGTACTGATCCTATGACACACGAGCTGCGCATCGCCGTGGCGACCGATCCTGGTCTTGTGCGCGAGCACAACGAGGACTCGGTCTACGTCCGGCCGGATCTGCAGGCCGTGGCCGACGGCATGGGCGGCCACGAGCACGGCGAGCTGGCCAGTGCCATCGCCGTGAACGTCCTCGCCGGATGGCAGGGCGACCTCGGCCCGGCGGTGTCCGAGATCGCGCGCAGGCTCGACGCCGAGGCCCCGCAGGGCGCCGGCACCACGCTGACCGCGATGCGCTGGGAGGGCCTCGCGTTCCAGCTCGCGCACATCGGCGACTCCCGCGCGTACGTGCTGCGCGAGGGTGAGCTCCGGCAGATCTCGCACGACCACACCATGGTGCAGGCGCTCGTCGACGCCGGCCGGATGACGCTGGAAGAGGCCGCGAACCACCCGCGCCGCGCGTACGTGTTGCGCGCCTTGCAGTCCGGCAACTCGCACGATCCCGATCTGTCGTGGCACCAGGCCATGGTCGAGGACCGCTACCTGCTCTGCAGCGACGGCCTCACGGACTACGCGAACCTCGAGGACGTCCACGACATCCTGCTGTCCACTGAGGACGGAACCGAAGCCGCGTGGCAGCTGGTCGCGCTGGCGAACGGGAACGGCGGCCCGGACAACATCACGTGCGTGATCATCGACGTGGCCAAGAAGAAGTGGTGGCAGCGCTAGGTTTTCCCGCGAATGGAAACGGCCCCCGGCACACCGTGCCGAGGGCCGCAGCTCTAAACGGGTGTTACAGGTTGGCCGGCATGCCCGACTCGTCGGCGGCCGCCGTCGAGGAACCGCTGAGCAGGTCCTTGACGATCTTGTTGGCCTCCTTGACGGCCGGCGTGATCATCTTGATCTTCACCTTGCCGTCGGTGAGCTTGCCGCCGACGTCGTAGGTCTTGTCCTCGTGCGGCAACGGCAGCGCCTGGCAACCGGTGAACTGCTTGCGCGGGGTCGCACCGGTCTGGAAGTAGAAGACGATCGGGTCGTCGACGCAGTCCGTGTTGTACGGGAACAGGCCGTGCGAGCCCTCGTTGTCGACGCTGATCAGCTTCGCGCCCGGAAGTGCCTTCGCCGTGGCCAGACCACCCTCGTACGCGGTGGCGGCGTCGAGCTCGGCCTGCGCCATGAGGATGCGCGGGAACGTCTTCTTGTCCGGCTTCGGCATCGAGTTCTTGGTCTGCCAGTAGGCGCACAGCGGCGTGCTCATGAACGGCGCGATGAACGGCGCGTTCACGGTCAGGTCGGCCAGCCAGTAGTTCCAGTAGTGCAGGTTCTGGTTCCACTGACCGTCCTGGCAGCGGATCGCCTCGAACGTCGCGTCCCAGGTCTCGACCTCGGCGGCGGCGGTCGTGGCCTTCACCGCGACGCGCTCCTTCTTGGCGATCGCGGCGAGCGCGTTCTGCTTGCCCTTGGCGATGAACGCCTTGTTCTCGTCGGTGAGGCCCTTGGTGGCCAGCATCTTCGAGACGAGCTGCTCGACCTTCTCGGAGTCACTCGCGGTGCTCGGCGTCTTCGAGGCGTCGATGACCGCGGCGACCGCGGACCCGGCCGTCGGGTACTGAGTCGTGTCGTACATGGCCGGGATCACGAACCACGCGACGAAGAGCTGGCCGATGAACTCGCGGGTGCCGCCGGCCTTCTCCCAGTTGCGACGGATCTCCATCGGGTCGGTGCCCTGGGCGTACGTGGCGTTGTCACGCGCCATGTACGGGAGCAGCGCCTCCTGGAACTGGCGGTCGCGCGTGCGCGGCTGCAGGTCCCAGGTGTTCTCGAGCGTCGACTGCGAGGCGTCGACGGCCGAGTCGAGCAGCATGCGGTGGACCTTGTTCGGGAACGTGGCGGCGTACCAGGTGCCGAGCCACGTGCCGTAGGAGTAACCGATGTAGCTCGTCTTCTTCTCGCCGAGCAGGACACGGATGAAGTCCATGTCGTAGGTGGTCTGCTCGGTGGTGATGAACTGGGTGAGCGGGTTCTCGAGGCAGCCGTCGACCTTCGCCTTGTTCAGCACGTTGACGTCGGTGCTGTTCGGGACGGTGTAGCTGCACGTGAGAGGCGTGGAGAGGCCGACACCGCGCGGGTCGAAACCGATGAAGTCGTACTGGCCGGCGAGGACCGGTGTGCGCAGGGCCATCGCCGCGCCCCACGGCAGGCCGGAACCGCCGGGGCCACCGGGGTTGACCAGCGCAATGCCCTGACGGCTGGTGCCCTTGTAGGCGGTCTCGGTCTTGGAGACCCGGATGCCGATCGTGTTGCCGTCGGCCGGGTTGTGCCAGTCGCGCGGGACCTGGACGGTCGCGCAGGCCAGCCCCTTGACGGTCTTGAACTTCTTGACCGTCTCCTCGGCCACACCGGGGAAGGCGCACTCCTCCCACGTGATCTTCTGCGAGGTCAGCGCGCCCGCGAGCTTGCCCGTGTCCGGGTCCTGGTTCGCCGCCGCGTTCGCCGTCGGCACGAGCACGACGCTCGTGGCGATCAACACCCCTGTCAGTGCGGCCAGCCCGCCTCTGAAGTACTTCCTCACGGTGGATCCCTTCCTGCCCCCGCACGGCCGGGTGAGGCCGCGCTTGCATCAGGGGAGGAAGGGGATTTCCCGCGTTTGACACTCGCGGACGGTGGCAGAAAGTCGCCATGTCTGAAAACTGTCACGAAAGATGTTCACAGAGTGATGAAGGATGCTCATGTTCGTGACCTTGCGTGACTAGAGCCATCCGCGCCGTGACGCCTGGACTCCGAGCTGGAACCGGGTCTGCGCGCCGAGCAGCTGCTGCAACCGGCTGACCCTGCGGTGCACCGTGCGTTCGCTGACGCCCAGTTCGCGCGCGATCGCTTCGTCCGTCAGGCCGGCGCTGAGCAGGGCCATCAGCCGGCGCGTGGCTGTCGTCGGTTCCTCGTGGGTGTCCTGCTGACTGCCTGGGGTGATCGACACGGCCATCCGCCAGAACGCCTCGAACAGCTCGATGAGGGCGCTCAGCAGCACGGACGGGTGAATGAGAAGTGCCACGACGTTCCCGCCCGTGACCGTCGGCACCGCGATCAGCGCCCGGTCCGAGTCGGCGATCACGAGCTTGAGCGGCACGCCGGGAAACGTCCGCGCCTGCTCGCCCGCCGCGATGCTCTCCTGCACCGACGCGAACCCGAGTTCGGTCTGCAGCAGCGCCGACTCGTAGACCACCCGGTACCCGACACCGCGGGCCAGCGCCGGAGGCTGTGCGGGACTCGCCTCCGGCTGCGGGCTGAGGTACGAACCGGGGTCGAGCGCCCGGATCTCGGTCTTGGCCTGGTTCTGCATCTCCTCGAAGGCGCTGATCACCTCGTCGGCATCCTTGAGCACCTCGACGAAGTCGACCTCTTTCGTCTGGTGCTCGGCGTAGGCCCGCGCCAGCATCTCGGCCGTCTCCCTGGCCCGGACGGCCGCGGCCTCGTGGCTCGACGCGATGGCCGCCAGCGCCGACCGCGGCGGGCGCACGTCGTCGTTGCGGACCAGCCCCAGCCGTTCGAGCTCTTCGTGCGCCGCACCGGGTTTGCTCATCGCGCCTCGCAGCATCGCCAGGTACAGCTGCTCGGCTTCCTGCGACAGCCCCTCGTGCACACGACTCCCCTCGGTGGTTGGCACCGAACCTACCGGCTCAGGCTTTGGCGGCGCGCCGCATCGCCCCGAGGAACATCGCGTCGAACGCCCGGTCCGACAACACCCTGCGCGCCAACAGGATCGGCCCCGCGCCGAACCCGGCGGCGTACCTCGTCCTCGGCCGGCGTGCCTGCGCGGCCTTCACGATCACGTCCGCGATGACCTTCGGGTCCGAGCCTCGGTCGGCCTGGCTGAAGAACGCCGACAGCTGACGCACCTGCTCGGAGTACGCGCCCTCGCCGGACCGCTTGCGCAGGTTGTCGACCGCGATGCCGCTCCACTCGGTCTTGATCGCGCCGGGCTGGATCACCACGACGTCGATGCCGAACGGCTTCAGCTCGAGCCGCAGCGAGTCGCTGAGCCCCTCCACCGCGAACTTCGTCGAGTGGTACCAGCCGCCGAGCGGCTCGTAGATCTTGCCGCCGATCGACGACACGTTCACGATGCGGCCGCTCTTCTGCCTTCGCATGTGCGGCACGACCAGCTGCACGAGCCGCGCCAGCCCGAAGACGTTGACTTCGAACTGGTACTTGCCCTCGCTCAGCGGCACGTCCTCGAACGCCCCGTACGACCCGTAGCCGGCGTTGTTGACGAGCAGGTCGATCCGGCCCGCGTCCGCGATGATCTGCTCGACGCCCGCGACCATCGACTCGTCGTCGGTGACGTCCATCTCCAGCACCCGAATGCCCCAGGTCGCCAGCCCTTCCATCCGCTGCACCCGCCGCGCCGCCGCATACACGGTGTATCCAGCTTTCTGCAGCTCAACGGCCGTCGACTCGCCGATCCCCGACGAGGCTCCCGTGACCAGTGCGACCTTCATGACGCTCCACTCCCCACTAACCGGTTGGCTGAACTAACTAACTGTTTGGTTGTTAAAGCCAGTCAACCACGACCGCACCCGCGTGTCAACCAACTAGTTGGTTGCTTCTACCAACCGGTTGGTTAGAATGCGGAGTGTGGTGAGGGACAGGGAAGCGACGAAGGCCAAGTTGCTGGAGGCCGGCCTCGACGAGTTCGCCGAGTACGGGATCGCCGGCGCGCGGGTCGACCGCATCGCAGCCAAGGCCGGCTGCAACAAAGCGATGATCTACGCCTACTTCGGCAGCAAGGAGGGCCTGTTCGAGGAGCTGCTGAAGATCCAGATCGACCGCATGATCCAGTCGGTCCCGATCACGCCCGACGACCTGCCCGGCTACGCGGGCCGCCTGTTCGACTCCTACGTCGAGCAGCCCCAGATCCTGAGGCTTGCCGCGTACCACCGGCTCGAGAACGGCTTCGACGTCGTCCCCGCGGCGGAAGCCGAGGCCTACCGCCACAAGATCGAGGCCATCGCGCAGGCCCAGCTCGAAGGCAAGCTCACGGCCGCGTACGACGCCACCGACCTGCTGGACCTGGTGGTGCACATGTCGATACTGGGTTTCAGCACGCCGAACGCCACCCGTGCGCTCGTCGAGAAGTCCGTGCGCCGGCTGATCGCCGAGTAACCTCGGGAACGAGACCACTACTGGGGTGGGAACGTGCGCAAGATCCTGATCGCGGGTTCGGTGATCGTCGCGACGGCCGTGACCGGCGGTGTCGCAGAGGCGTCGACCGACGGCAACGACACGCTGGTCGTGCCGCAGGGCAACGACATTCTCATCGCACCGCAAGGCAACGACTCGCTGGTCGTTCCGCAAGGCAATGACAGCCTGGTCGCGCCGCAGGGCAATGACAGCCTGATCGCGCCGGACGGCAACGACACGCTCTGATGCTCACTCCAGGCGACCGGGCACCGTTGTTCGCCGTCAGGGGCGACACCGACTACTACCTGAGCGCCGAAGCCGGCCACCCGATCGTCGTGACCTTCGCGGACGAACTGGACCAGCACCTGCACGACACCGCGCAGAAGCTGGGCGTGGTGTGGGTAGTAGCCGACCCGCGCGACCCACCGGACGGCGTGACGGTCATCGTCGACGACGGCCAGATCGCGAACCTCTACGGCATCGGCAACGCCTCGGTCCTCCTCGACGAGAACCTGCGCGCGGTGGCCGTCATCCCGCGGGGCCACCCGATCCCGGACCCGCCGGCACCAGATCTGCCGGCGCCGGTGCTGGTTGTGCCGCGAGTGCTGGAACCGGAACTGTGCGCGGAACTGGTCGCGCACTACCTGCGAGAAGGCGGCCACGACACCGGCTTCATGCGCGACGACGCCCAGGGCCGCACGGTCGCCGTCCACGACCACACCCACAAACGCCGCCAGGACCTGACCCTCGAAGGCCAGCTCATGGACGCTCTCAAGGCCAGGGTCGAACGCAGGCTGGTCCCGGAGATCCACCGGGCGTTCCAGTTCCAGGTCACGAGGGTCGAGCGCTGGATCATCGCCTGCTACGAAGCCGAGACCGGCGGCCACTTCCAAGTCCACCGCGACAACACCACGAAGGCCACCGCGCACCGCCGGTTCGCCGTCACGATCAACCTCAACGACGACTTCGCGGGCGGCGAACTGAGATTCCCGGAGTACGGCCGCCGCACCTACCGGGCCGGGCCAGGCGACGCCCTGGTGTTCTCCTGCTCACTGCTGCACGAGGTCACACCGGTCGAAAGAGGCAACCGCTACTGCACCCTGCCGTTCCTCTACGACGAGGCGGCGGAAGCCCTGCGCAGCAGGTAGGTGTCCATGATCCACCCCTTGCGCGCACGGGCTTCCTCGCGCGTCGAGCGGATCTCGGCGGCCACGTCCCCGACCCGGCCGGAGATCAGGATCTCGTCCGGCATGCCCAGGTAGGCACCCCAGTAGATCCAGGTGTCGGGGTCGACGCCCTCGAACGAGTACTTCGCGTCCAGCATCACGGCGACATCGTCCACATCGGACGGCCACCCGGCCGCCAGCCGCCGTCCGGTCGTGATCTGCACGGGCTTGCCGACCTGGTTCAGTGACACGCGATGTCCGGCCGTCAAGGCCGCCACTGACGTCACGCCCGGAATCACCGAGACCTCGAACGACTCACCGCGGGAGAGCAGGTCGTCGAGGATCGCCAGCGTCGAGTCGTACAGGGATGGGTCGCCCCACACCAGGAACGCCCCGACCTCGTCCTCACCCAGCTCCGACAGCAGCGAGAGGACCACGTCCGCGCGTGCCCGCCGCCACTTGTCGATCTCCGCCGCGTAGTTGGACGGTGAGCGGTCGCGGTCCGGATCCCGGCCCTCGACCCAGCGGTACGGCCGCGTCACGTGCTCGGCCAGGATCGACGCGCGCAGGTCGACGAGCTCCTGCTTCACCGATCCCTTGTCCAGCACGAAGAACACGTCGACCGTCTGCAACGCCTTGACGGCCTGCACCGTCAGGTGGTCGGGGTTGCCCGCGCCGATACCGATGACCAGGATCTTTCGCACCGGCTCACACTAAGGCAGGTGCTTTCAGCCGCGCCAAGACCACCCCGAGCGCGACCAGTCCGGCACCCTGCACCAGCACGAGCACCTGGGCGCCCAGCAGGTCACCGAACACGCCGAAGCCGAGGAACGCCACTGGATAAGTGACGCTCAACACTGCCGTCAGCGCCGCGAAGAAACGTCCTTTGGCCGCCGCGGGCACGATCTGCTGGAACAACGTCAGGAACTTGACGTTGCACACCCCGAGGCAGAACCCGCTGAACACCAGCGCCACCAGGTAGACCGGCAGCGACACCACGACTCCGGGCACCGCCAGGAAGACCCCGAACAACGCCACGCACACAGCGCCGAACGAGGTCACCGAACCGCGCACCGGGATCCGCGGCGCCAGCAGGGCACCGCAGACCAGCACGAGCCACACGGCCGACTCCAGCAACGCCAGCGACACGGCATCGCCGCCCAGCACGGACTTCGTGTACAGCGGCAACACCAGCACGGTCGGCGTCGAGAAGAAGTTGACCCCGGCGAACACCAGCATGATCGGCTTCACGCCGGGCAAGGTGCCCAGGAACGCCCACGTGCCGCGCTCACCGGTACCCGCCGCTGGAGTAGTCGCGAACCGTGCCATCAGCAAGCAGAGCACCGAGATCAGGTACGTCAGAGCGTTGACCACCACGGCGCCGGAGAACCCGAAGGAAGCGAGCAGCACTGCACCGAACGCCGCGCCGGCGAAGTTGGCGACGGGCTGCGTCGACGAGCCGTAACTGACCGCCCGCGGCACGTCCGAAGCAGGAACCAGCTCCGGCAGCGCCTTCATCAGGGTCGGGTCGAAGAACGCCTGACAGGTCGCCAGCACCAGCCCGACGACGTAAACACTCCACACAGGAGGGTCGCCGACCAGAACCAGCGACGACACCGCGAGGAACGCCACCGCCTCCGCCCGCAGCATCACGGTCCGCGACGGCACCTGCGAGATGACCCGCCCGATGTACCCGACCAGCGTCAGCGACGGCAGCACGCCGACCACGAGGAACGCCCCGGCCGCGAGCCCGCGCGACGACGCGGGCATCTGTTCCAGCAACCACCACAGCAGCGCGATCTGGTACAGCCGGGTGCCACCCTGCGAGAGCACCTGGCCCAGCCACACCAGCCGGAACGAGCGGGTCAGCACGGGCGTTCGTCGATCAGCCGCACGGTCTTGCCGCTGCGGGGATTGACCTCCACAGCCGAAACCCACTCCACCGCCAGGGGAGCGACGGTCCCGCGCCCGACCTGCAGCTCGAACCGCGGGCTGATCACGTAGACCTCATCGCGAACAGCGCCGAGCAGATCCTGCTGAGCACCAGCGATCCGCAACACCAGCTGATCCCGCGCGTCCACCCGCCGGATCACGACCTGAACCCCGTTGTGCACCACACCGGCACGGTCGACAGCGGCACGCAGGTGATCGAGATGCAAGGTGACAGGCCCGACCCGGGCACCCTCGTCCGCCCGTCCGAGCAACCGGAAGATCCCGTCCTCGACGTCGACCCACTCGGCCAGGTCACCGACGGGGTACCGGATCATCGGCTGCAAGCGCCGCGTGAGATCCGTCTGCAGCAACCGCCCCGGCCGGCCCGGCGAGGTGATCGGGCGACCGGTCTCGACATCGACGATCTCCAGCACCGAACTGTCCACAAAGGCCCGGAACACCCGCGGGTCGTCCGAGCCCAGCACCGCCGTCCCGATGATCCCGCCGTCCACACTGCCGTAGACGAACGACCGGAACTCGGCCTGAGGAAACGCCGAGGACAGCAGCGCGCGCTGGTCGTCGTACAACGCCTCGCCGCTGAAGAGGATCAACCGCACCGACGGCAGCGACCCAGCCTCGGCGACCACGTGCGAGGCCAGGCGGCACAACGTCGTCGGGAAGCCGGCCACGACGGTCGCGTCGAAGTCCTGCATCGTGGTGAGCGTGAACTCGACGGGCGCGCTGCCGGTGATCGGCAGCTGCACCAGGTCGATCGGCGAGCGCTGCAGCGAGTTCAGCGCGAAGATGAAGCTGGAGTACAGCTCCCCGGCCGCGAACAGGTTCGCGATCCGGTCGCCGTGCCGCAACCCCGCCGCGGGAAGCGTTTCCGCGTACGTGCGGCACATCGCGTCCCACTCCTCGTTGGTGTAGAAGGACACCCTGGGAGCCTTGGTCGTGCCGCCGGTCTTGAAGATCAGCCCTTCGGTGTGCGCGCGGGTCAGCACCTGGTTGTCGCGGATGGTGTTCGCGGCCCAGAACGCGGCCTGGTCGATCACCGGGAGATCCGCGAGCGAAGAGCCTTCAACGCCGTCGTACAGCTCCTTGTAGAACGGGGAGTGCGTACGGGCGTAGCAGATGAGGTCGAGCACGGACACGTTCACACACTCCTGCTGCTGCGCTGGTCGACGACCGAGATCAACTTTCCACTGCTGCGAGTGCGCAAGAAGTCCGCGAGGGGCACGTTCTCGACCCGCACGGTCAGCAGCGCGTCCTGCTCGACCGCCTCCGCGACCTCGGCATACCGCGACAGCAGCGTGATCTGGCTGGCGGCGGGCTCCGGCGCGCGGCCGCGTTCCATCCGCACGACCAGCTCCTCGCCGGAGGAGTCCTCGTTCAGCTCGATCTGCAACGCGCCGGCGTAGCTGTACTCGTCCTCCAGAATCGTGAGGAACCGGCGGTAGTTCAACGTCTGAGCGGCCGCCCGGAACACGTCACCGGTGCGCCCCAGCAGCTCGAACCGCGGCGTGCGACGACCGCACGCGCACTCGCCGGGA
Organism: Lentzea sp. NPDC005914; assembly: GCF_040629405.1. Classification (NCBI taxonomy): domain Bacteria; kingdom Bacillati; phylum Actinomycetota; class Actinomycetes; order Pseudonocardiales; family Pseudonocardiaceae; genus Lentzea; species Lentzea sp. NPDC005914. Next base: position 78,150 of record NZ_JBEXVQ010000018.1, read on the forward strand.
ACCCAGCGGCCGAGATCGCCGATCTCGTACCGTTCCAGCCGCTGCCCACGCCGCGTGTGCGTGGTGAAGACGAGCCGGCCCGGATCAGAACCGGAGACCGGGCGATCCGAGTCGGGGTCCAGGATCTCGAGCGTGTGCAGGCCGGTGAACAGGTGGTGCACCTTGCCGGACGACTCCTGGCACTGGTAGCCGACCGGGCCCGCGTCGACCGTCGCGTACGCGGCCGAGCGGATCGTCTCGATGCCGAACTCGTCCCGCAGCCGCGCGATGGCCTGCGCGCCGAAGTGCTCGCCCGCGTAGAAGATCTTGCGGATGCCGCCGTACTCCCTGAGCATCTCGCCGTGTTCGGCGAAGAGCCGCTGCACGAACGACGGCGCGGTCAGCAGCGTGTCGACGCGATTGTCCACGATGGCCTGTGCGATCGCGTCGAGCTGGCCCCACTCGCCGCCCATCGGGAACTGCACGGCGTTCATCCGCTCCAGCGCGGAGAAGAAGCTGACGAAGCTCGCGTACATGTGCCCGTTGAAGAACAGGTTCATGATCCGGTCGTGCCGCGGGTCGAGCCCGGTGGCCAGCAACGCCTCGGCGCCGACCCACATCTGCTCGTCCCAGTCCGCCCACGTGTAGGCCGACAGCTTGGGCGCGCCGGAGCTGCCACCGCTGCGGAAGTACACGTCCGCCGGACGGTCCTGCAAAGTCTCGAAGTCGGACTTCGAGGTCACCGGCACCGCGGGAACGGGGAGCTGGCGCGACTCGGCCAGGTCGTCCAGCGACGCGTCGGACGCGAACCTGTCGTCGAGCTGCACGGACACCCGGTTGCTGTAGCGCTGCAACGCGTACACGCCGTCGTGCGGCTCACCGCTGTAACCGCCGAGCATCGAACCGGGCGTGGTGATCCGCTGCACGCCGACGGAAACGAACGACCGCGCCAGCAGAGCGACGTCGGGTCGTTCCGCAGCCAGCCCGACGGTCTGCAGGTAACGGCGCATCGGCCGCAACACGGAGGTGATCTCCTTGCGCGGCAGCGGCTTCACCCACACCGTCCGGTACAGCGGCGAGGTGCGCAACGCCGGTCGGACGTCCGCCAGCACGCGCCAGCGGTCGCCGCTGTGCACCTTGGTGAGCCCGAGGTGTTCTTCCAGCCGGGCCACGACCACGGTGTTCGTGATCTCGGCCCACTCCGCCTGCGACGGCTCGCGGGTCAGCGGCCCGGTCAGCTCCAGCACCGAAGCGAACCGCTCGGCGAACGCGAACACCTGCGCGGGGTCCTCGGTGTCGAGGTAGATCACCTGCGGGCTGGAGCACGCCTGCTGCTCCAACGCGCAGATGTCCGCCGCCAGCGCGTGCAGGGTGTCCACATCGGACCACGAGTCGCGCGTGAGGTAGGCGAATGACAGCTTCGGGCCCCAGTCGATCACCCGCGTGCCGGGCCGCACCAGATCGGTGACCCCGTTGATCGCTTCCTCGCCACCCCAGACGGCGACGGCGTCGGCAGCACCGAGCATGCGGGTCATCCAGTCGGTGTTCGACGACGAGAAGCCCAGCACGATCAGGCGCGCGGCGATCTGGCCGGTGTGGTCGTGCGAGGCCAGTGCGGCGAGCACCTCGGCGGTGAAACCGGAGTCGTCCGACGCGACCTTGATGACGTTCAGGTTGCCCGACAGCAGGCCCTCGACGGCGCTCAGAACGCCCGCGGCGGGCGCGTTGCCCGCCGTCACGTGCGCGAGCAGCCCGAGCGGCACCCAGGCCTCGTACGTGGGCGTGCGGAAGTCGAAACGGACCATCCGCGCCGGGTCGAGGTTGCCGAGCTCGCGCTTGAGCTTGCGTTCCAGCTCGGAGCGGCTCAGGGCGTGCCGCAACGCGTCGAGCGTCTCCTCGATCTCCGTCTCGTCGAGACCCCACGACGCCAGCGCGGCGCGGTGGTCGTCGAGCACGAGCTTCTCCGCCGCGGCGAGCACTACGAGCGGGCTCAGCCGCGGGCCCGTGATGACCTGCTGGGTGCGGTCCTCCAGGGTGTCGAGCCGGTGCGCGACCGAGTCGTCGTCGACCCACTCACCCTGCCAAAAGTGCCTCATCACTTACCCTTCAAAAGCTCTGCGGCCGCGATGGCGCACGAACGGTTGCGGGAGACGCCGGCGCGGCCGAGGATCTCGAACCACGGGGTCTCGTTGCCGCAACCGCACTTCTCAGGTGCGTGCAGCGCGGCGAGATCACCCATCAGCACGCTCTGCGCGGGTGCCGAGGTGATGTACGGGGAGACGAACTGGATGTAGCCGGATTCGCCGTACGGCAACGGTTCCAGTGTCCGGACGTCCCTGACGATCGCACGTGACCAGGTCGGCACGTGCAGGTTGTGCTGGGAGCACTCGACGTACGGCACCGAGTGCTCGACCGAGCCGTAGCTGTCGCGGATCCGCTCGTCCGGGACGCCGAGCATCTCGGTGACCTTGGCGCGCAGCTCGGACTTGGAGATCTGCTTGTCGGCGTTGCCCTTCCAGCCGCCGCCGAACCACACCAGCGAGCGCTCGTTCAACCGCAGCGGCTCGACTCCCATGGCGCGCATGCGATCGAGGGTGAAGCTGAGGAACGCGGGAAAGCCGAAGATCCGCACCGGCAACCCGCTGTCCGCGAACCGCCGCAGCGCGCGGATGTTGCCGAACGCGTCGAACTCGTGGCCGGTGCCGGTGTGCGCGAGGCCGTAGTCCACCGACCGCACGGGCGCGAAGTCGGTCATGAACTGCCCGGTGAACGAGCTGCCGAGCTTGACGTTCGCGGTCGGCTGGTTGAGGTTGATCAGGTAGTGCACGGGCTCGCTGTCGTCGATGAACCCGTTGTGGTCGTAGATCCGCGCGACCATCCGCTGCCCGGCGCGCACCGTCCAGGCGTCCCAGAACATCTGCGACTTCTGCCCGGTGGTGCCGGACGACGTCGCGTGCACGACGACCTCGTCGCGCGGCACCGACAGCACCTCGTGCATCTTGAAGAAGTTGGCGTGCACGTACGGCTGCTCGGTGATGTCCTTGAGGGGCTTGCCGTTCCACAGGCTGCGAAAGAACTCGTTGCGGGACGCGTGCCACCTGTTCGACTCGTTCATGGCCTCCAGGAACAGCTCCTGGTCGCTGTGGTCGTACGGCGCCGCGATGTCGCACAGCTGCTGGACGGCACCGAGAGAGGAGTCCGGCACCGATGCCGGACCGAGGTGCGGGTTCATGCGCGAAACACTCCGTTGGTGTTGAGGAACTTCTGCGTCCACAGCTCGATGTACTGCTCGGTGAAGGGCCGGAACGCCTCGTCGATCGTGAGCCCGCGGAAGTCGGGCGGTTGCGGCGTGTGCACCATGACCACGTAGTCGTGGTAGCGGTCGCCGTCCCTGCGCATCGCCGGATACAGAGCCACGGGGAGGAAACCGAAGGCCAGCAACGCATTCAGCTCGTCGAACTCGCGCAACGGCACCAGCGTCTCGACGTGCGGCGCGCCCATGCCCGTGAGCGTGTCGATCACGCCGTTGAGGTGCGGGATGATCGTCTGAGGGTTCGGCGTGGCACCGAAGATCGTGCAGTAGCCGTCGTGCCGGTTGAGGTGACCGTAGATCTGGTACGCGCCCTGCTCGTCCGCCAGCAGCACGTTCGGCTTGTGCAGCGGGTAGAACCGGCGCGCGGGGTCGTTGATGTTGTGCTCGAAGTGCCGTTGCACGAACTGCGGCGCCTCGATGATCTCGAGCCGTGACGGTTCGGCTTGCGGGAGGTCCGTGCCTTCGATGAACTCCGGCAGATGCGGCAGGCCGATCGTCCGATGCGTTGCCGTGACGAGCTTCTCGAGGCTCTTGGGTGCCTTGTGCACCTCGGCCCGCTGGTCGAGCACGCCGTCGCGGTGCCTGGCCAGCAACGCCATGGTCTCCCGCTTGGCGTGCTTGAAGAGGTTCGGGACGAGTCCGAGCGCGTGGAACCCGTTGCGCAGACACACCCTCTGCGGCGCGATGTGGATGGTGCGAGCCGTGCCGTAGACCGAGTCGACGTCACCGGTCGCGAGCATCCGGTCGGTGATCTGACCGACCGCGTGGTGGGCGATGCCGCCGCCCTGCGCGTCCGGATCGACGACCAGCCCGGCGATCTTGCCCAGGCGGTCCTCGTGCTCGACGTGCCCGGTGATCGACGCGACGACCCTGTTGTCGTTGCGCCACACCAGCCACGTCGTGCCGGCGGCCTCGATCTCCGCCGCCATGACGTCGGGGTCGGTGCCCATCGCGATGGGGTAGTTCGCGCCGTGCGCCCGCCGGTACAGCCTGAGCAGGTCGTCGATGTCGTCGAGTCGAGCCGGCTCGAACTCGGGTGCCACTGCCGTGCCTCCTTCGTCTCCCGTTTCGGGCGCACACGAAATAAGCCGTGACGGCTTCTGGTGAATGCGAGGGGTTGACCTAAATCCAGGCTACTGGCTGGTACAACCGCCGTTCAGGTGAGGGAAGCGCATGAGCAGCGAAATTGATTCCCGGTGGCGAGCGGGATCACATGTATTATCAAGTCCGCCTTAACTTGAAATGCTCTCGTTGGTCCTTCCGGGTGAGTTTTGACTGGTTGAAGGCTTGATCACCGCTGTGAGCGGGATCGCTTTCTCGGTTTCTCGAGGAGCTGTTCCTTTCTGTCACATGTCAACACGCAGGCTTCTCGCCGCGCTATTTCCGTGCCAACGCAACGAGTTGACAGGCGCTCCTATTTCGCTCCTGAGTGGAGGGAGAAACGGGAACGAGGGTGTTGACCGCGGTGCGAGGCTTGTGCGCGTGGAGCCCTTCTTACGTGATGAGGACCCGGCCGATGCCGTGCGGTCGTTGCCGGAACCGGCGCGGCGGCTGTTCCTCACCCTGTGCTGCATCACGGAAGACGATCTCTACACGTACGCGGTCGGGGAGGCCGACGAGGAGCTTGCGGTCCTGTCCGAACACGGCCTGATCGAGATCGAGGACGGGCGGCTGAGCCTGCACCCCGGCGCCGTCGAGGCCGGCCGGGCGATGGCCGAACTGGCGGACAGCAGGTTCCACGTGGCCGACCAGCTGGCGGCCATCGAGGATCAGCAGGGGCGGTACGACCGCGCGCTCGCCTTCAAGGCCGAGGCGCTCGGACTCGCTTACGCGGCAGGCGATCCGCACGTGATCAGCAATCAGCACCACGATTACGCGGTGCTGATCGCCCGCGTGGACACCGGATCCCCGCGGGTGCTCGCGCACTACTTCGCGGCGGCGGCCATCGCCATCAGGACGGACGCCCCGACCCTGCGCGCCGAGATCGAGATGCTGGCGATGTTCGCCTTCGCGTTCGGCCTGCCGGAACAGATCTCGTTGAACGACGACATCATCGCGCTCGCCCAGGAGGTCGAGGGCGTGCGGCTGGGTGAGCTGCTGGAGAGCCTCTCGCAGGGCACCGCGGACGACCTGCAGCAGTTGGTCGCCCGCGCGATGGAACGAGCGCACGAGACCATGCGGGACTGGTCGCCGCTGATGACCGCCGTGGTGCTGCAGGCGGAGGGCGACACTCAGTACGCCTCGCAACTGACGGCCGAGCTCGCCGGCATGGAGGAGAACCCCGGTGCGGCACCGGTGGTGCACGTGTTCCGGCGCATCCTGGCGGGCGAGCGCGGCCCCGAACTGCTGAACGGCCTCGGCATGCTGCCGTTCGGGATGGTGTCGAAGGTCCTGGCTACCCTGCGAGAACGTGCAGGATCCTGACCGGCTTCTTCGGCGCGCCGTCCAGCGTTCCGTCCGGCTGCGGCACGATCCCGGCCTTCACGATCCGGTCGAGCGTGTCCATTCCGTGCGTGACGTGGCCGATCACCGTGTACACGGGCTTGATGTTGGCGAACGAGTGCACGATGAAGAACTCGCTGCCGTTCGTGCCCGGCCCCTGGTTGCCGTACGCGATGGTGCCGCGCGGGTACGTCTCCTTGCCGGTCACCTCGTCGGCGAACTTGTAGCCGGGCCCGCCCTCTTCAGCGCGGTAGATGTCACCGCACTGCAGCACTCCCAGGCGCGCGGTGTCCGTCAGGCGCCAGCACTGGGACAACGTGTAGAACCAGCTGCGGGCCAGGTGCGCGAAGTTCTCCACTCCGCACGGCGCGTTGGCGCGGTCGAGTTTCGCGACCACCACGCCGTAGTTGGTCACGATGGTGACCTTCACGGTGCCCTTCGCCGGAACCGTCGCGGGCGGCGGCTGGACCGGGCGGGCGGCGGGATTCTCCGGGGTGGGGGTGAACTCGCACTTCGCGGTCGGAGGTGCGGCGTGGGCGGTGGCGGGCGCGAGCACGACCGCCATCAACACAGCGAGCAGTAGCCTCATGTGGACTGACCGTAGCCGCGCCATAACGCCTTGTCAGCCCACTTACCCCAGGGAACTCACGCGGTGACCGGCTCGCGCTGTTCGACCTGGGTGCGAGCCTTGCGGCGCGGCTTGCGCTCCAGCCACCACTGCGAGATCAGCAGCGGCACCACCCACCCCGTCCACGTCGAGATCCCCGCGACCAGGAACGGCAGCTGCGCCTCGGGCACGCGGTCGGCCAGCAGAAGGAACGCGACCACGCCCCAGATCCGATTGGTGATGATCGAGACGGTCAGGGCGAAGCTGCGGATCATCCACTTGCGGTGGTCGCGGAACTGCCGCTGCCGCGCCGCGCGCCACGCCAGCACCGTGAAGGTCAGCCACAGGACCGCCAGCAGCACGTTGCTGACCATCGCGACCGGTCCGAACGGCGTCATCCAGCCGACGACCAGGCCGGCCAGTCCGGCCGGGAGCACGCCGGCCAGCACGTAGACGCGGCCGATGCGCCGGTGCCACGCGGGGAAGCGGCTGCGGAACCACGGCCAGATCTGCACGACGCAAGTGATGATGGCGATCGACGCGCAGACGACGTGCACCACCAGCAGGGGATAGTGCGGTCCCCAGTCCGACTGCACACGCGCCGATGCGCGGTCTCCGGTCAGATAGGGCGGCAACGAGAACGCCACGAACGCCACCACCACGAAGGCCAACGGCCCCACCCAAGGCTTGCGCAACCACGTCATGGCATGACGATCGCCAATGCCGCTTACCGATCGCGCACCGCTCGCTGACGTCCCGGTACCGACCACTGTTCGCCTGGCCGGTGGTGTTCTGTCCGGTCGTGGTCGGCGGCGTCAGCGCGCTGACGATTCCAGGCCGGGTGGACCCGCAGGCGTGACCATGATCTGTCCACTGATTGGTCGTTTCGCGAACGCCCGGCCGGCTCCAAACTGGCGCGGTGACTGCCGAGCCGTTGGACGCCGAGTCGCTGGCCGCCGTCCTCGGCACGATGCCGGAGGAGCGGCAGACCATCGCCGACGGCGAGGCCACTTCGGAGACCTTCGAGGCGGTGGCCCTGCGGGTGGCGGTCTTCGAAGCGCGGGCCAAGGGCTGCCCCGAACTCGCCGAGATGGGCGAGGACTGGACCGCGTTGCAGCAGCACGTGATCACGTGCGCGATCTGCAAGCCGGCGGATCCGAAGGGGCTCAAGGCACGTGTCGAGTACCTCGCGCCCGGCTTCGTCGCTCTCCCGGAGGACGACGACCGCCGCTGGGTCGCGTTCCTGAGCAGTCAGACGCGCGTGGTGTCCGACGTGGTCACCAAACCGGTCAAGGCGCTGACCGACCTCATGACGAAGGCCGGCCCGGTCCTCGCCGACCCGCAGGTCATCAGAGTCGCGGCCGCCGTCGTGGGATTCGTGGTGTTCCTGCTGGCGATGCCGAGCTCGGAACGGGTGGAGCCGCTGCAGGACAGCCAGGCCGCGCCGAACCAGGAAGCGCCAGGCGATCCCGACGATCCTCCGGTCAGCACGCCACCGGTCGCGGGCCCGTCGGTACCGCCGCCCACCGCGGGTCCCACGATCACTTCGGGCCAGACGATCATCGTGCCCGCCCCGCCGGGAACGACGTCGACCGGACAACCGGGCGGAACGTCCACACAGGACCCGTCGAACCGGACGCAGGGCCCGGTCGCGTGGGCCTACGCGAGCACTCCCGAGTACCAGTACGACAAACCGGTCGGGCAGCAGGTCGAGCTGCACCGGCAGTGGCAGTGGGGAACCTGGCGCCGCAACGGCGTCGAGCGCTACATCACGCTGATCAGGACGGGCGAGGGCGCCTACGAGGTGCGGCTGCCGGAGCTCGGCTCGACCAGCGGCACGGTGCACGCCGCGCTGAGCAACGGCTGGGGCTACTACCAGCCGTTCTCGTGCCAGACCTCGGGAACGCGAAGCGACGGACGTGACCTGCTCGTCGGCGTCGCCTGCTTCAACCCGGACGGGACGAGGAAGAACCTCCCGTTCGTCATCGTGTTCGCGAGCGAGGGCCCGGCCGTGGCCTACCGCGGTGGCGCGCCGGGAGTCGCCCACACCGGACCCGGCCAGTACGAGGTGACCACCTTGGGCGGCAACGGGTTCGCGATGGTCTCACCGGTCGGCCAGAACCGGGCCCGTTGCCGGACAACGGTGGAAGCCGCGCGCATCAGGGTCGCGTGCGACGCCGAGACCGACTGGAACCTCACCTACACCGAGAACGCCGGGATCCACCACGACCCGTCCGCGTCGGCCGCCTACCTCGTCACCGGGGCGAACAGGTCGTGGAGCAGCAACGGTGAGACGCCCGCGGTGACCAGGACGGCCGTCGGCCGGTACGACGTCCAGTACCAGGGCATCGGCAACCCGAAGACCTATCCCGCCGACGCGGTACTGGTCAGCGCGAGCGGGCCCGACCCGAGGTACTGCCGCGTCTGGGCGTGGAACGGCTATTCCCGTCCGCCGGGAGTGCTCGTGCAGGTCCACTGCTACGACCAGGTGGGAGCGGCGGCCGACTCCGCGTTCGCCATGGCCTACGTGCGAAGTCCATGATTTGTCCACTGTTTGGCCGTATCCGGGTGCGCCCGAATGGCTCCAGGATGGTGTGGTGATACGTAAGTCGCTGCGCATCGCTCTCGACACCATGCCGGAGCAACGGCAGGCCATCGCGGACGGTGAGGCAACGGAGGAGACCTTCACGCTCCTCGCCCAGCGGGTGGCGGTGCTCAACGCCCTGGACAAGTCGGCCTGCACTCTGCTCGCCTCCATCGACCGCCAGGACTGGCCCGCGCTGCACGACCACGTGCTCGCCTGCCCCACCTGCAAACCGAGGAACCCGCGCAGGCTGCGTGAACGCGTCGAGTACTTGGCTCCGGGCCTGGTGCCGCTCCCGGAGGACGAGGACCGCCGCTGGGTCGCGTTCCTGAGCGGTCAGACACGGGTGGTGTCCGACGTGGTCACCAAACCGGTCAAAGCGCTGACCGACCTCATGACGAAGGCCGGCCCGGTCCTCGCCGACCCGCAGGTCATCAGAGTCGCGGCCGCCGTCGTGGGATTCGTGGTGTTCCTGCTGGCGATGCCGAGCTCGGCACCCGTGTCCCCGACCAGTCACCCGAGCACGGCCGAGGGAGCCTCGCCGACCGACGTCGCACAAGTGGGCCCGGCTCAAGCCACCGGTGGCGAGGTTCCCGCGCCGTCGCAAGGTCTGCCGGCACCGACATCCGGCTCCAGCGTCCCCGGCAGCAGCCAGGCCGACCCGAGCAGTCCTCAGCCGCCCCAAGGCCAATCGGGCACATCGGCGGCCAGGTACGACATCAGGCCACCGGACCCGAGCGCCGCGCCGTGCGTCGACGACACCGGACGGATGGATCCATCAGCACCGGATCCCGCGCAGGGCAGTATCAACATCGACGCCAGACCGCTCTCCGGCCGCCACTTCGTGCTGCCCAGCAAGACCGGCTGGCTCGACGCCCGCACAGTGCAAACGCTCCAGCTCGCACCGGGAGGCTACGGATTCCAGGCCGGCGGGACCGCGGCGTTCAGCTTCACGGTCGAGCAGAACGGCACGATCAGCTATGCGGACGAGCTCGAAGGATTCCTGTCCGGCAAGGGAACCCGGACGTTGAGAGTCGAGGGCGTGGTCATCACGATCGACGCCCGCTGGCTCGCGCCGGGTGCGGGCGTGCTGCTCTCGCACGTCCCGTCGGACAGTCGCGACTGGATCATGTGCAAGAAGGTCCGCATGGTCCCGGCCAAGCCCTACTACGTGCAGCAGGGCAGCGGTCAGATCGTGAACATGTCGTTCGAGGTCACCCGGGACGGCCGCGTGCTGTTCGACCCCCGGCTCGGCTATGCGCGCGGCAACGGAACGTCCACACTGGAGTTCGTCGGCTACCTGGTGCACGTCGACGCGCGGGCGGCCGGCGGTATCGGCGTGCTGGTGCTCCAGGTCTGGGGACTTCCCTTCAGCTACACGAAGCAGCAGACGGTTCGCCTGCTGCCCACCTCGTCCCACTACATTCAGATCGCGAGCGGCAAGGTCACCGACGCGACCTTCACGTTGCAGGACGACGGGTCCATCGTCCTCAAGCACGACGCCCTGGCGCTCGACAGCGAGGGAGGCGTCCCGGTCGTCACGGTGACTCGTCCTCTGCAGTGAGGTACAACTGCTCGGCCTGCCGCATCCGCCGCAACGCCTCCTCGACGAACCCGGCGGCGTTCAGCGACCGCGCGGCGTCGGCGAGCAGCCCCTTGTCCCGCAACCGAACCGCGTGCTCCGCTGCCCGCTCGTACCAGGTGAAGGCCGCCGACGAGCCGAACGCCGCCAGTTGGGCGTGCCCCATGTTCACCAGGCACAGACCGTCCACAAAGGCCTGCAACGCCAGCGCATAGCAGTTGATCGCGTCTTCGTACGAGCCTGCCGACTGGTGGACGTTGCCCATGCCGTTGTACGCCCGGCCGAGTCGCACCACGTCACCGATCCGCTCGCAGATGTCCCGCGCCTGCTCGTAATAGCGGATGTCGCCGGTGGTCCGCCCCAGGCTCAGCAACGCCCGTGCCTCGCCCGCCGCGTCACCCGAAGCGATCCGGACGGCCAGCACCTCCTTGAAGAGGGCCTCCGCCTCCTCGAGGCCTCCGCTCTCCAGGTACACGTTGGCGAGCCCGGTCAGCGCCCGCGGCTCCCGGTGGAACTCCAACGCCTCCGTGTGGCACCTCTCCGCCTCCTCGAGGTTGCCGCGGTCGAACCACGCGTGCCCGAGATGCGCGAGCGCCACCGCCTCCGCCGCACGGTTCTCCCTTGCCCTGGCCGCCTCGACCGCGGCTTCCTGCACCCGCACCGACATCTCGTCGACGAGCGCCGAGGCCAACGCGAGCCGGCGCTCGTCATCAGCCACGAACACGGCCGCGACCGCGTTCTCGGTCTCCACGTCGGCGACCGACAGGTAGTGGTCGAGCAGCCGCCCGAGCGCCTCGGGTTCGCGCGGCGTCAACGACTGCGCGTACTCCCGCAGCAACGAGTGCATCGTGATCCGGTCGCCCGGCGCGTTCTCCAGCAGGTGCAACGCCAGCAGTCTGTTGCGTGACGGCCGCACGTCGCCGCCCGCCAGCGCGTTGAGCGCGGTGATCGAGAACTCGCGCTCGAACCCGTCCCCGAGCAGCCGGAACACCCGGCGGTCGTCGGGCGAGAGCTGCTGGTACGCCCACGCGAACGCGTCGTGCACATCGCCGCGTTCGGCGGGAATCTCCTCGACCAGCGCGGTCAGGGTCGCCGTCGTGCGCAGGCGGGCGAACCCGGCGGCGACCACCAGCGCCAGCGGCAGACCGTGGCACGCCTTCACGAAAGCACGCGCGGCCTCGGGTTCGAAGTCGACGCGCGACCCGAGGTGCGTCCGCAGCAACGTCAGCGAGTCCTCGGGGCTCATCGGCCCCAGCACCACCCCGCCGAGCCGCTCACGGCTGGTCGCGATCACGTTCCGGAACAACGCGAGGTCGTGCCCCTTGCTCACGTTGTCCAGCACGAACAGCACCCGACGGGTCCCGAGCACCTCACGCAGCTGCGCCCGCCGCGAGGCCCAGAGCTGAACGCGGTCATGGGTGAGCGCCCTGATGAACGACGCCAGGACGTCGTCCATCGAGAGCGCGGAGAGGTCGGCGCAGAGCTGACCACCCCGGAACCGGTCGGCCACCGAGTGCGCGAGCCGCAACGCCAGCGTGGTCTTGCCCGTTCCCGGCGGCCCGCAGAGCAGCGCGACCCCGTCTCGCTCCAGGTTCTCCCGCAACGCGGCCAGCTCGGCGGCACGGCCGTGCACCACCGGGTCGGGGTCGAGCTGCCGCAACGAGCCGGGCGTCGGCTCTGGCAGGGAGGAGAAGTTGCTGCCGGACGTGTCCACCGGGTACTTCGGCACGGGGTCGAACGTAGCGTGTGCTGCGGTTCTGACACCTCGCTGACACCTGACCGGGTGTACCTGTCAGATCGCTGTGAGTGCGGCTCAGCAGTGTCAGCGCCATGAAGTCGACAAGCCTGATCGCCGCGGCGGCACTGGCGCTCTTGAGCTGCCTCGTGGCGCCGGACGCCCAGGCCGCGCCCTGCAGCGGACGTGGCTGCAACGGCAAGGACCCGGCCGACACCGGGTGCAGCGCCGGTTCCACGGTCGCGGACACCGCGGGGTTGTTCGCGTCCGGTACGGCCGAGCTGCGCTGGTCGCCGTCGTGCAGGACGAACTGGGTGCGCGTCTCGAACTACTCCGGCGGCTCCTCGGCGCTGCGCATCACCGTGTGGACGAGCAGCGACCACGTTGGCTTCGTCTCGCCGGGAACGCCCGGAAACCACTGGGGAAACATGGTTCACGCGCCCGGCTGCGCCCGTGGCGAGGTGCTCTACGTCGACTCCGACGGCGCCCACCACACCGCCCGGCTCCAGTCGAGCGACTGCTGAGGGGGCGCGCCATGACCGGCTACATCACTGACTGATTCGCACCCCGGCACCCAAGCCTTCGCAAGAAACCATTGAGGGAGAAGCATGTTCAGCAAGATCGCCAGCACGCTCGGTGCAGCTGTCGTCGTCGGTGGTGCGATGCTCGGCATCACCGCGCCCGCGCACGCCGAGTCGGCGCCTGGTTGCGGCCCGGTGACGCAGATCGGTTCCACCGCGTACATCACGAGCGGCGGCACCAACATCGGCTCCGTCAAGCAGTTCAAGGGTTGTGGCAAGAACTGGGCCTACACCTACGTGTGGGAGGGCTTCCGCAGCTCGCACAACAGCTGGTACGTCTGCACCTCCGTGGCCAAGGAGAAGCCGGGCAACGACGATCTCGTCGACCTGAACTGCACCAGCAACAAGGCCGACAACTGGTCCTCCGGCGCGAACACGCTCTCCGACTGCACGCACGCGGTCGGCAACATCCAGTGGGGCTCCAACGAGCCGATGGCGCGCACGAGCACCCGCTGCTGATCCGGATCAGCGAGCTGAACAGCCATGGCACGCCGTACTCCGAGGTCCGCAGGATCTTCGGGTGAGTGAGGGGAAGTCCATGAACGTCAAGAGAGTGCTGTCCGCCGTCGCGGGTCTCGCGATCGGTCTGGGCGTGCTGGTGATCGGTGGCCCGCAGGCCAACGCCGCCACCAACTGGCAGATGCCGTTCCCGTGTGGACAGACGTGGGAGGGCCAGACCCGCGGCCCGAACGACGCTCACCCGCACAACCCGTACGAGGCCATCGACTTCAGCCGCGCGGACGCCCAGGGCGACGTGGTCGTCGCGTCCGCGGCGGGCACCGTGAAGCGCGTGGAGAACACCGGCAGCACCAGCTACGGCAAGTGGATCGAGATCAGCCACGGCAGCGGCTGGACCACCCGGTACGCCCACCTGTCCGTGCAGAGCGTCTCGGTCGGCCAGAGCGTCTCGCAGGGCCAGAAGATCGGCAACGTCGGCAGCACCGGCGGGTCGACCGGTCCGCACCTGCACTTCGAGCAGCTGCTGAACGGTGACCCGAAGCGCGTCGTCATGAACGGCTCGACGGCGCTGTACTACGGCTCGAAGAACTACAAGAGCAACAACTGCGGCGGCGGTGGCTCCACCAACCCGTACACGCCGGAAGAGGCGTGCGGCGACGGCTACAAGGTCATCGACGGCGCGAACGTCACCGGTGCCCGCGTCTCGCTGCTGTACAACGCGTCCAACGGCTACAACTGCGTCGTCGCGATCAAGACCACCAAGATCGGCACGGCGACCGACGTCGGTGCGTTCCTCGAGGTGCAGGGTTCGGCCCGCACCACCGACCGCGACGAGTACGGCTACTACGCCGGTCCGGTCAAGAAGAAGGCGGCCGACAAGTGCGTCAAGTGGGGTGGCATGGTCGGTTCGTCCACCTACACCAGCCCGTTCGAGCACTGCAGCTAGGTTCTAGCTGATCACGCTGTCCAACAGGTTGTCCCTGCGCAGACCGGGTGTGCCGAGCAGTTCGGCCGCCCGGTCCGCGTGCTTTTCCAGTCCTGCCTTGACGAGCATGCGCCGTGCGACACCCTCGCCGTACCGGTCCCCGCGAGCACTGGTGATCTCCAGGCAGCGCTCGGCGTCCTTTGTGGCCTCTGCGGTCTTCCCGGCCGCCAGCAGCACTTCGGCGCGGCACAGCAGGGCCTGCCACTCGTCGTTGTGCTCGCCCGTCGCCCGGCACAGCTCGATGCACTCGTCCAGCGCGAACGACGCCTCGTCCAACCGGCCGAGCTTGAACAGCGCCTGGCCCTGCGAGGCCAGCGCATAGGCTGTTCCAGCGGCATCCTGATCCGCACGAGCGAACTTCAGGCTCTCGGTGGCCGCGTCCAATGCTTGCTCGTATCGGCCAGCGACCTGGTGCACCTGGGCCAGCGCGGAGAGCGGAACCCGTTGCGCACCAGCAGGTCCGTGCTCCTCGATGAGCTTGACGGCCTGCGCGAGGGTCACCGACGCCTGGTCGAGCTCGCCCATCTCCCGTTGGATCGTGCCGATACCCGCGAGCGCACGGCCCTGCCCGAACGGGTCGTCAGCCCGCGCCTCCAGCACTTCTTCCAGCTGCGCGCGGGCGGTCTCGAACGAGCCGATCCGGCGGTTCGCGGCGGACTGCACGAGAAGCGCGGTCTGCAACGCGGCCGAGGTGCCGATCGTCCGTGCCGCCTGAAGAGCGATCTGGCCGAGCTCGATCAGGTCGGCGACTCTGTCCTGTTTGAACAGATGCGGGTACAGCATGTGCGCGATGGCCAGGGCGTGCTCGGCCAATGCCGGCTCGGTCATCGTGGATCGCGCTGCCGCCAGCAGGTTCTCGGCCTCGTCCGTCAGCCACTGCAACGGCTCGTCGAGATCCTGCTGTGTGGCCGAGTTCGTCAAAGCGCCGTACGCGTGCGGCCGCAGCTTCTTCAGCGCGGCGGTCAAAGTCTCGCGGTAGTGGGTCAAAGCGCGCGCGAGAGCGTCGTGCTTCTCGTCGTTGGGGTGCTCGGCCCCGAACAGTCGCAGAAGGTCGTGCACCCGATACCGCTCCGGCCCGCACGGCTCCACGAGCTTGGCGTCCACCAACGGGTCCAGCACGCGGTCGACGTCGTCCTGCCCGAGCAACGCCTGCGCGGTCTGCTCGCTCACGGAAGGCACGTTGAGGCAGCACAACAGGATGAACGCCCTGGTGGCCGAGGAGCTCAGCCCCTCGAAGCTCAGCTGGAAGCTCGTCCGCACGCCGAGGTCGTCGAAGTTCAGCTCGTCCAGCCGATGCCGCTGGTCCGCGAGCCTCTTCGCCAGCGTCCGCGTCGTCCAGTCCGGCCGGGACCGCAGCCGCGCGGCCGCGATCGTCAGAGCGAGTGGCAGGTAGTCGCAGGCTTTCGCGACCTGCTTCGCCGCGTCGCCGGAGTCACCGAGGAGCTTGACCGCGTCGTCCTCGGTCAGCGGGTCGAGCCGGACGTGCCGCGCGCCGAGCGTCGCGAGCATCCGGCGGCTCGTGATCAGCACGGTGGAACCGGCCTCACCCGGCAGCAACGGGCCGACCTGCGCGGCGTCCACGGCGTTGTCCAGCAGGATCAGCACTTTGCGCCGGGCCAGCGTCGACCGGTAGAGCGCGGCGGCCTCGGACGTGTCCGTGGGCACGGCGAGGGGCGGTGTGCCCAAAGCGCGCAGGAACCTCCTGAGCACCTCCGCCGACGACAGCGGCGAACGTCCTGGCGTGGCACCGTGCAGGTCCACGTACAGCTGACCGTCCGGGAAGCGTTCGGCCATCGCGTGCGCCGCCGCCGTGGCGAGAGCGCTCTTGCCCTGCCCGCCCGGCCCGTGAACGGCGATCACCGTGTCGGACGCGTCCGTGATCAGCGCGATCTCCTCGTGGCGCCCGACGAACGGTTCCGGCCGCGCGGGCAGCTCCCGCGGCACGGCGGGGATGTCGCCCTGCAGGATCGCCGCGTGCAGGTCCTTGAGCTCCTGTCCCGGATCGAGCCCGAGCTCGTCGGCCAGGTGCCGCCTGCCCTCGTCGTACACCCGCAGCGCGTCCGCCTGCCGCCCGCCGTGGTGCAACGCCACCATGAGCGCGCCCCGCAGCCGTTCCCTGGTGGGATGCTCGGTGACGAGTCCGGTCAGCTCGCCGACGACCTCGTGGTGGCGGCCTTCCTTGATCGCTTTGTCGACACGTCGCTCGATCGCGGAGAGCCGTTCTTCTTCCAACTGGTTCGCAAGCTGAGTGTTCGTGGTCAGTTCGGCCAGCGCCGGACCGCGCCAGTGACTCAGCGCTTCGTCCGGGTCCTCGGCCTCGCGGAACAACTGCAGGTCGAGCGAGCGGTCCGGGACGTCGAGCCGGTACCCCTGCCGCGACCACTCCAGCGAGACGCCGGGCAGGTCCTTGAGAGCCCGTCTGAGCTGCGAAACATGCACCTGGACGGCCTTGCGCGCGCTGGCGGGCGGGTCGCCGTCCCACAAGATCGACATGAGGTGGTCGACGCTGACGGTCTGCCCGGCGTGCAGCAGGAGCAGTACCAGGACCTGGCGCGGCTGACCTGCGGAGATGCGCACGTCCCGCTGCCCGTGGGTGACGAGCAGCGGCCCAAGCACTCCGAACCGAACGCCGTCCACGGGCTCACGATATCCGGTCTGCAACGGTGTTGCGGCCGCTACTGTCGGTGAGGTGACCATGCACAGGCTGCGAGTCAACGGCGAGATCCGCGTTGTCGAGGCGGAGCCGGAAACCCCGCTGATCTGGGTTCTGCGCGACCACCTCGGTCTGACCGGTACCAAGTACGGCTGCGGCGTCGGTGCCTGCGGCGCCTGTACGTCCATAGTGGACGGACAGGCGTTCCGCCCGTGCCAGCACACCGTGGCGAGCATGACCGAACAGGACGTCCTCACCATCGAAGGTGTCGAGGACCACCCGGTGCAACGGGCGTGGCTGGACGAGGACGTCACGCAGTGCGGCTACTGCCAGCCCGGCCAGATCATGGCCACCATCGCGTTGCTGGCCAAGCACCCCGACCCGACCGACGAGGACATCGACGAGGCGTTGCGGGACAACGTCTGCCGTTGCGGCACGTACCCGAGGATCCGCAAGGCGATCAGGAACGCCGTGGCACGCATGAAGGCTGAATCATGAATCCATTCGTGCGCATCGACGCGGAATCCGGCCGGATCACGGTCACCGTCCCGGTTCCGGACACGGGACAGGGCGTGCGCACCGCCGTCGCCATGATGGTCGCGGAGGAGCTGAAGGTCCCCGTCGAGAGCCTCGTGATCGACCAGGCGGAGGGCGATCCGGACACCTACGGCTCGCAGATGTCCGCCAACTCCAACACGATGCAACGCCTCCACGAGCCGATCCGCACGGCCGCGGCGACCATCCGGCACCTGCTGGTCAAGGCAGCCGCCCGGCGCTGGCAGGTCTCAGAGGCCGACTGCCGTGCTGCTGACGGCTTCGTCCAGCACGGAGACTCCCGGCTCAGCTATCAGGAGCTCGCCGAAGAAGCCTCGGCGCTCACCCCGGGCGAGGTCGAACTGACGCCACAGACCGAATGGCGAGTCCTCGGAAATCCGGCGATCAAACGAGTGGACCAGGACGCGATCGTCACCGGCAAGCTCACCTACGCCATCGACCAGCCGGCGGACCTGGTCGCGGTCGTCGCCAGGCCACCGTGGATCGGCGCCACGCCAACGAGTTTCGACGCCACCGGAGTCCGCAACGCCGAGGTCGTGCAGCTGGACAACGGGTTCGCGTTGCTGGCCGGGGACACCTACACAGCGATCAAGGCACGCGAGAAACTGGAAACGTCCTGGCAGGGCGGTTTTCCGGACGCCGACAGCGATCGGTGGCTGGCGGACCTCGAAGCCGCTTTGCCAGAAGGAAATACGCCATCGGGTGAGTTCGTCGAAAAGATCTACGTCGCGCCGATGCTCGCGCACGCGCCGATGGAACCGCCGACGGCAACGGCGAAAGTCACCGGCGACGAGGTCACGCTGTGGGCTCCCACGCAAGCACCTGACCGGGTGCGCAAACTTCTGGAGGAGGAGTTCGGGAGCGTCCGGGTGATCCCGACCCGTGCCGGTGGCGCGTTCGGGCGGAAGTTCGAGGTCGACTTCATCTTGGAAGCAGTCCAACTCGCACGGAACACCGGCAAGACGGTGAAAGTGCTGTGGACGAGAGACGACGACATCCAGCACGACTCCTACCGTCCATTGTCAGTCCATCGCATACGAGCAACGGTCAACGACGAAGGACTACCCGTCTGGCGGGATCACGCCGTTTCCACATGGCCTCTCTCGTCGATGCTCGACGTCACGAGCAACCCCCAGATCTTGCGGATGATGTCGGCTGGCAAGTATCCGTACGACGTGGACGGAGAGGTCCACTTCGGCATCGTGCCGCCGCCGATCAGAACCGGCTTCTGGCGCAGCGTCTACGCAGGTCCGTTGGTTTATGCGGACGAGATGTTCCTGAGTGGCCTGGACATGGCTCACAACCAGCTCGAACGCCGGTTGAAGCTGGTGACTGACGGGCGAGTCAGAAAAGTTCTGGAAGTCGCGGCGGAAGCGCACGACGGAGAACCGCAAGCCGTTGCCTGTCATCGCGACTACGGTTCGGTCATCTCGGTGATCGCTGAGACAACACGTGACGGCCGCACGAAAATCACCGCCGCGGTGGACGTCGGCACCGCATTGCACCCGTCGGGTGTCCGCCAACAGGTCGAAGGCGCGATCATGGACGCGATCTCGGTGACACGAGGTGCGCGAATCACGGTCAAGCAGGGAAAAGTCGTGCAAAAATCGTTCGGGGACTACCCGTGGGCGCGCATCGGCGACACACCCGAGATCAACGTCGTCGTGGTGGCTTCGGACGCACCCGTGGGCGGATTGGGTGAGCTGGCGTACCCGGCTGCCGCAGCGGCACTCGGATTTCTTTCACGCTGAAAACAGAACAGGGATTTGCGGTAGCGTCCGTATTAGTGGGTCACCTCATTGGAGTAACGGCGGTGCCGCGATCATCCCAAGTCGGGCATCATCACCTGGCTCGACCAAGTCGTAGAACGAGGGGTCTCGTGTGACCATCTTCCGTGCCGGCCGGACCGGAGCGTGGTGGATGTACCTGGTGGCAGGTCACCTGCTGCTGGGTGTCTACTACCTGATTCCGGTCAGCCCTGCGGGAACAACGGGACAAACGGTGCGTGTGGTGCTCTACTGCACGATCAGCGCCTCGGCCGCCGTCGCGACATTCAGCGGTGTGAAGCGCAACCGTCCCCAATGGAGGCGGCCGTGGGTGTTGCTCGCACTCAGCCAGGTCGTTTACGCGATCGCGGACCTCACGTTCTACACATCGCACTACGTCTTCAAGTACACGGTTTACCCGTCCTTGGCCGACATCTTCTACCTGGGGCATTACCCGTTGATGGTGGCGGGCGTGATCCTGCTGATCCGCCGCCGCACTCCGGGACTCGACCTGCCGAGCCTGCTCGACGCCGCGGTGCTCGCGATGGTCGCGGGCATGGCGTCCTGGCTCTACGTGATCGGCCCGCAGGCGCGGCTCATGTCGCCCGTCCTGGTGAAGATCGCGTCGCTCGGCTATCCGATGATGGATCTCGCCCTCTTCGTGGTGGCACTTCGTTTGATCTTCGGCGCCGGGCCGCGGCCCCGCGCGTTCGTACTGCTGACGGCGAACCTGCTGGGAATCCTCACCGCGGACACGATCTACGTGCTGCAGCGCCTCGACAGCAGCTACCACGCGGGCAACTTCCTCGACGCGATCTGGTTGTCCGCCAACCTGTGCATGGGCGCGGCGGCTTTGCACCCGACGATGGCGCGGCTCGTCGACCGCGCGCACGTCCAGGACGTGGGGTTGTCCCGCGGGCGGATCATCGCGCTGTCGTCGGCCGCCCTCGCCGCGCCGGTGCTGATGCTGATCCACGACGTCGGCCAGTCGTCGCAGGACGTCCTGGTGATCGCGGCGGGCAGCGCGCTGCTGTCGTTGCTGATCATCGCCCGGCTGGCGGGGCTCGTGGCGGACCAGCGCAAGCTCGCGATCACCGACAGCCTCACCGGGTTGCACACCCGCAGGTTCTTCGAAGCCCAGCTGCCGTTGGAGATCGCTCGCGCGCGCCGCAACCAGGGCTCGGTGGCGGTGTTCATCATCGACGTCGACCGCTTCAAGTCGATCAACGACAACTACGGCCACCCGGCGGGCGACGACGTGCTGATGGAGGTCGCGGCACGGCTGCGCGCGGCATCCCGGGCGGGCGAGGTCCTCGCGCGCTACGGCGGCGAGGAGTTCGCGCTGCTCGTCCCGGACGCCGGTCCCGGCCGGTTGTCCGTGATCGCGAACCGGCTGCGCGAACGGGTGGCGGAGAAGCCGATTCCGGTCAACGCGGGCAACGACGACATTCCGTTGTCCGTCACGGTGTCCGTGGGTTCGGCGAGCTTCCCGACGCACGGCGACGGTCCCGACGAGGTCGTGGTGATCGCCGACCGCGCGCTGTACGCGGCGAAGGCGGCAGGGCGGAACCGGATCGCGGTCGGCCCCGAGCCGTTGCCCGCGGTCGACCCGGACACCGACGGCGCGATGGCGGAGTTCCTCTGCCAGGTCGCGGACCGGGTGGACGGGTGGCTGCACCGCTACGACCACAGCCGCTCGGTGTCGCGCTGGGCCGGCGTGGCGGCGGGGGAGTTCGGGCTCGACGCGCCGACGATCAGGATCACGCAGCTCGCCGGACGCCTGCACGACATCGGCAAGGTCATCATCCCCGAGGTGGTGCTGACCAAGCCGGGCGCGCTGTCGGAGGAGGAGTGGCGGCTGCTGCGTCAGCACCCCGACTTCGGCTACCGGCTCGCGCGGATGGTGCCGGGGTTCGCGGGCGTGGCGCACGTGATCAGGCAGCAGCACGAGCGCTACGACGGTGCCGGCTACCCGGACGGGCTGCGCGGCGCGGACATCCGGGCGGAGGCGCGCATCTTGTCCGTGTGCGTGGCCTGGGCCGCGATGCGGTCGAATCGTCCACACCAGACGGCGCTGGACGAGAACCGGGCGCGGCGCGAACTGTGGTCGGGCCGAGGTGAGCAGTTCGATCCGGACGTCGTGGACCTCTTCCTGGATCTGCACACCCAGGGCAGCATCGGAACGTTGCGTCCGTCCGGATTGTCCGTTCAGGAGGCTGGTTTTCCGGCGGACTTCAGACCGTGATCATCTGGTGATGGCATGCTCTGCGCCATGAGCACGGAGTACGCCATCCCCGCCGAGGTGCCGAGCCCGGAACGTCCGGCGCCACCGGGAGGGCCGCTGGGGAAGTGGCTGCTCGCCGACCGAGTGGCACCGTCTGGTCCGGAGAGCGCCGAGTCGCACGCCAAGCCGCACGCGTGGTGGAAGGTCATGACGCTGACCGGCGTCGACTACTTCTCCACGCTGTCGTACCTGCCGGGTATCGCGGCGCTGGCGGCCGGGGCGCTGTCACCGCTGGCGACGCTGCTCATCGTGGCGCTGACGCTGCTGGGCATGCTGCCGATGTACCGGCGGGTGGCGCGGGAGAGCCCGAACGGCCAGGGCTCGGTGGCGATGCTCGAGGACCTGCTGCCGTTCTGGCGCGGCAAGGTCTTCGTGCTGGTGCTGCTCGGGTTCGTGGCGACGTCGTGGATCATCACCATCACGCTGTCCGCGGCCGACGCCTCGGTGCACGCGCTGGAGAACCCGAACGTTCCCGAGTCGCTGCACGGCTACGAGATGGCTCTGACGATCGTGCTGCTGCTGATTCTCGGCGGCGTGTTCCTGATGGGCTTCAGCGAGGCCGTGGGCGTCGCGATCCCGTTGGTCGCGGTGTTCCTGGTCCTGAACGCCGTGGTGGCCGTGGTGGGCCTCGTGGACGTATTCGCGACACCTGATGCTCTTGACCGCTGGATTTCCGCTCTGGGGGCGCACGGCAACGGCGTCTTCGGTGTGATCGGGCCGGCGATTCTGGCGTTTCCGTTGCTGGTGCTCGGTTTGTCCGGCTTCGAGACCGGTGTGTCGATGATGCCGCTCGTGGCGGCGGACGGGAAGACGCCGGAGGAGCGGCTGGAGAGCCGGGTGCGCAACACCCGCAAGCTGCTGACCACCGCCGCGTTGATCATGTCGGTGTACCTGATCGCGACGTCGTTCATCACGACCGTGCTGGTGCCGCAGGAGAAGTTCGCTCCGGGAGGACCGGCGAACGGCCGCGCGCTGGCGTACCTGGCGCACGAGCTGCTCGGCGAGGCGTTCGGCACCGTCTACGACATCAGCAGCATCCTGATCCTGTGGTTCGCCGGTGCGTCCGCGATGGCGGGCCTGATCAACATCGTGCCGCGGTACCTGCCTTCCTACGGCATGGCACCGGAATGGGGCCGCGCGGTCCGTCCCGTGGTGATCGTCTACACGGTCATCTGCATCATCATCACGATCATCTTCAAGGCCGATGTGAACGCGCAGGCCGGCGCGTACGCCACGGGAATCCTGGCGATGATGGTGTCCGGTTCGTTCGCGGTCACCGTTTCGGCGTGGCGCAAGAAGCAGCGCGGCGCGACGATCGGCTTCACCGTGCTGACGCTGGTGCTGCTGTACGCGCTGGTGGAGAACGTGATCGAGAAGCCGGACGGCATCACGATCTCCTTCTTCTTCATCCTCGGCATCGTGGCGATCTCGTTGGTGTCGCGCGTGTCCCGCACCACCGAGCTGCGCGTCGACAAGATCAAGTTCGACGAGAAGGCGCGCGACTTCATCACCTACACGATCGCGAACGACGGCCGGATCACGCTGATCGCGAACCGCCGCCAGGACGGTGACAAGGCGGAGTACGACGAGAAGGAGACCGAGCAGCGAGGCATCAATCCGGTGCCGGGCAGCGCGGACGTGATCTTCCTCGAGATCGACATCGTCGACCCGTCGGCGTTCAGCAACGTGCTGTGCGTGCAGGGCGTCGAGGTCGACGGCCATCGCATCCTGCGCGCGTCCGCACCCGCCGCGCCGAACGCGATCGCGGCGATCCTGCTGGCGTTGCGCGACTCGACCGGCGTGATCCCGCACGCGCACTTCGAGTGGTCCGAGGGCAATCCGCTGGGGCACCTGTTCCGCTACCTGATTCTCGGCCGCGGGGATACGCCTCCGGTCGTACGCGAGATCATCCGCTCGGCGGAGAAGGATCCGTCCCGACGGCCACGCGTGCACGTCGGATAGCTGCAAGACTTCCCCCTGTACGTCCGACTACAGGGGGAAGGACGCTATGCATCGCAAACTTTTCGTATTCGGGCTTTCTGTTGTTCTTGCGGCAGCGGGGATCGTTCCTGCTGCCGCGTCTGGTTCCCGCCCGGTTCGTTCGTGTGTCGACCTGGTGCGCACGTTCGACGTTCCGGGCGCCCGGACTCGGGTGGCATCGGCCGCGGTGGTCGGTGGCGCGACCGAGTTCTGCGACGTCCGGGGCACGATCGAGCCGAACATCGGGTTCCAGCTGAAGCTGCCGACCCGCACCTACCAGGGCCGCTATCTCCAGTACGGTTGTGGCGGATTCTGTGGTGCGATCGACGATCCGGCCTTTCCGCAGGGCTGCGGACCGGCGTTCGGTGACGCCGCCGTGGCCGCGACCGACGACGGGCACCAGTCCCCGGAGAACAGGTTCGACACGACCTGGGCGGCGAACGACCAGCAGGCCCGCGACGACCTCTTCTACCGCGCACCGCACGCGTTGTCGAAGGTGTCGAAGGCGGTCATCAAAGCCTTCTACGGCAAGGCGCCTGCCAAGTCGTACTTCAACGGCTGCTCCAACGGCGGTCGTGAGGGCCTGCTGCTGGCTCAGCGCTACCCGCACGACTTCGACGGAATCATCGCGGCGGCACCGGCGGCGTACTACACCGCGCTGATCGGCTACCAGGCGTGGATCGCGCGGAACTCCATCCCGAACGACAAGATCTTCCTGTTGCACAGCGCGGTGATGAAGGCGTGCGACGGTGTGGACGGCTTGGTGGACGGGCAGATCGAGGATCCGCGACTGTGCAAGTTCGACGCGGGCTCGTTGTCCGGTCAGCTGACCGCCGACGAGATCGTCCGCGTCCGCCGGCTCTACGCCGGCCCGTCCGACCGCGGTGTGCGGCTCTACCCCGGCGGTCAGCCCTACGGGTCGGAGATCTCGTGGACGTTCTGGCTCAACCCGTCGCCGGAGTTCGGCAGGGGCTTCGCCGCCGAGCTGGCTGACAACGCGCTGAAGCACCTCGTGTACCCGATCGGCCGGCCGCACTCGTCGCTCGACTCGTTCTCGTTCACGCTCAGCGAGTTCCGGCGGCTGGTGCCGGAGACCGTGAAGGCGAACTCGTTGTCGCTGGACCTGCGCGAGTTCCGGCGTGCGGGCGGCAAGCTGATCATCTGGCACGGCGCCGACGACCAGGCCATCCCGTTCGAGGGCACCCTCGACTACTGGCAGCGCCTCACCGGCGGCCGTTCCCAGGACTGGGCACGGTTGTTCGTCGTCCCGTCGATGTGGCACTGCGGCGGAGGCGACACGCTGACCGAGTTCGACCCGTTCCACTCTCTCGTTTCCTGGGTCGAGGGTGGTGCCGCGCCTTCTCGGGTGATCGCCACTGGTCGCGATCAGGCCGGCAACGTGGTGCGGACGCGTCCCGTGTTCCCGTATCCGTTGCGGGCACGCTATGTCGGCTCGGGTTCGGTGGACGACGCGGCGAACTTCGTTGCGGCACCGGGGTTCGGCTTCTCGGATCGGATCCGGTGGGCCGGTGAGGACCTCTACCACCGGCCCGGACCCGTTGCGCCCTAGCGAAACTTCGTAACGGCAGCGGCGATGGCCTTGTCCATGCTGTTGCCCTCCATGATGACGTGGCCGGCGTCGTTCAGGATGACCAGTTCGGCGTCGGGCCACCTCTTCGCGATCTCCCACACGGTGTGCAGCGGTCCGCCGAAGTCGTTGCGGCCGTAGATGAGCACGCCCGGGATGCCCTCGAGCCGGTCGAGGTTGCCGAAGATGTAGTCCTCTTCGAGAAACGCTTCGTTGCCCCAGTAGTGCGTGACGGTCCGTGCCAGCTGGTAGCGCATGAGCGGGTCGTTCCAGCGGGTGCCCTCGAAGTCGTTGTCCCCGCCCGTGATCGTGGCCATGTCCCACTTGCACCAGTCCCAGGCCGCCCTGTCGCGGGTCTTCTGGTCCGGGGAGTTGAGGAGCCTGTTGTACGCCAGGGCCAGGTTGCCGTCGCGGTCTTCTTCCGGCAGGCCGTTCAGGAGGGCTTCGAAGTGGTCCGGGAAGAACATGCCGAGACCCCTGGTGATCCAGGCGTGCTCCTCGGGGCGGGAGGCGGTCACGGCGGGGATGATGATCTCGCTGACCCTGTGCGGGTGCTGGATGGCGTAGGCGAGGATCAGGGTCGAGCCCCAGGAACCGCCGATCAGCAGCCATTTGTCGATGCCGAGATGGTCACGGAGCTTCTCGGCGTCGTCGATCAGGTGCTGGGTGGTGTTGTGCTCCATGCTGGTGGCCGGGTCGCTGGCCGGCGGGGTGCTCCTGCCCGCGCCGCGCTGATCCCACAGGACCAGTTTCCAGTGCTCGGGGTCGAAGTCCTCGCGCCATCGCGGGTGGGAGCCGGACCCCGGGCCGCCGTGGAAGACGACGGCAGGCTTGCCGCCGGGGTTGCCGCTCACCTCCCAGTGGATGAGCTGGCCGTCGCCTACGTCGAGCATGCCCTGGTCGTAGGGCTCCACCTGTGGGTACATGGGGTGGAGGTTATTGAGAACGGGTCTTCGGACGCGCGTCAGTTTCCAACACGCCGACACGCCCTCCGCTGCGGCGCGAAGGGCGTGTCGGCGTGTTGTTGGTGCGTCAGGCCTTCTTCTTGGCCGCGATCTGGTCGATCACTTCGGACTGCGA
Organism: Lentzea sp. NPDC005914; assembly: GCF_040629405.1. Classification (NCBI taxonomy): domain Bacteria; kingdom Bacillati; phylum Actinomycetota; class Actinomycetes; order Pseudonocardiales; family Pseudonocardiaceae; genus Lentzea; species Lentzea sp. NPDC005914. The sequence goes on from NZ_JBEXVQ010000018.1 coordinate 104,323, forward strand.
GACCACGATCTTCCCGGCGAGAGCTTTGGAGCCCACGTGCTCGCCCTTGGTCTGGGCGTCCTTGGCCATGTCCACGCCGCTGCGGAGGTGGCGGGACAGGGCGGCCAGGAAGAGGTCGTCGAACTGCTTGCCCTGCGCGGCTTTGAGGCCGTCGACGTCCTTGGCGGTCATCATGCCCGCCATCTTGTGGGTGGCGGCGGCGTCGTCGCCCGGGACGGGGATGTTCCAGGAGCGCAGGTAGGTGGCCATCTGCTCGATCTCGCCCGCCTCGGCGGTGGAGATCTTGTCGGCCACGTCGATGACGAACTGGTCCTTGGAGCGTTCGATCGCGATCTTGGAGATCTCGATGGTCTGACGGTGGTGGGGGATCATCCTCAGCGAGAATGTCGCATCGTCCTCGTTGGCAGCCGGCCCACTGGAGCTGCCTCCGCCGATGGTCGAACAGCCCGTCAGCGCCAGCAGAGCCAGCACGATGATGAGCAGACGCGCACGCATGAAGCCTCCCGTCACGGTTCCCTGACGAGGCATACGGGTGGCCGATGTGTCCGGTTCAGTGAAACTTCCGCAACCTAAGTGGTTCGGGGTCAGCCGAGGTCGTTGAGGGCGTCGAGCAGTCCGGCGACCACGTCCGGGTGGCCGAGGGGGAGCGGGGCCGGGGAGCTCTGGCTGCGGGCGATCACGCGGGCGGACGGGAAGTCGGCTTCGGGGTCCACCAGCAGGACGGAGCGCACCAGGTCGGAGTGGTCGCGCACGAGGTCGATCACGTCGGCCGCCAGCGGGCCGCTGGTCACCACGTCGAGCAAGGTCGAGGTGTCGTCGCGGTGCATGGTCAGGACTTTGTCCACTGTGGACTTCCAGGACGGGGCGGCGGGGACGCGCAGCCACACGATGCGGAGAGTCTCGGCCAGCGGGCGCCAGGTCGCGGGGATCTCGTCGTGCAGGGCTTCGCCTGCTGGATCGATCACGAGGATCGTGGCCGCTCCGGCCGGGCCGTCGGCCACCACGCCGGGACCGGTCGCCCTGGCGGGCTGGGTGAAATCGCGCATGACCAGGGCTACCCAGTGCGGCCCAGGTTTGCACCCGATACCAGTGGTGCGATTGGTCTGGTTCGGTGGCCCGTTCGGCGGTAGTAGGACCAGTCGAGTGCGTGGACTTGTTGACAGCCACCGATTTCTGGACCACAGCCGGTGAGTGCTTGACCACTTTCCGAGCCCAGGTTTATGGTCTAGACCACACCGAAACTGGATCGGCGAGCGATCTAGTCGCTCCCGGTTCCCGCCCCCTGCCACGGGTCCATCCCGCCTGGGAACGATCCAAGGAGTTCGGATGATCAAACATGCTCGAAAAGCGGCGTTCCTGTTCGCCGCGATCCCTGTTTTCCTGTTCATCACCCCTGTCGGCACGGCGAGCGCGCACGGCTACGTGTCGTCACCGCCCAGCCGGCAGGCGCAATGTGCTTCAGGAGTCGTGAAGAACTGCGGTGGTCCTGAATGGGAGCCGCAGAGCAACGAAGGCGACAAGGGCAAGACGACCTGTGCCGGCGGAGATCGCTCCGACTTCAACGTGCTGGACAACGACAGCCTGCCCTGGCAGGCGACCAGCACCGGCACCAGCCTGACGATGACCTGGACGTTCACCGCCCGGCACCGCACGCGTGACTACGAGTACTACATCGGCGGCACGCGCGTGGGCTTCGTCGACGGCGGCAACGCGGCACCGGTGGACCCAGTGCGGCACACCATCAACCTGAGCGGATTCTCCGGTCGACAGAAGCTCCGCGCGGTCTGGAACATCGCCGACACGGTGAAGGCGTTCTACTCCTGCATCGACATCAACATCAACGGTGGTGGCGGCAACCCGACACCGCCGCCGACCACCACCAACCCGACGCCACCTCCTGTGGGTGGCACGTGGGCGGCGAACACGTACTACGCCACCGGCGCGCAGGTGACCTACGGCGGGTCCAGCTACAAGTGCCTGCAAGCCCACACCTCGCTGACCGGCTGGGAGCCGCCGAACGCGGCTTCCCTGTGGCAGAAGATCTGATCCGATGAAGCGCCTGGTGATCGCGATTGCGGCCGCGGTCCTGGCGCTGGCGGGGTGCGGCGGAGAGGCGATCGTGCCGGAGGGCCAAGGAGCCCACGGACACGGTGCCGACTCCGCCGCACCACCCGTTCCCACCGCCAGCGCGAGGTTCAACGACGCCGACGTCATGTTCGTGCAGATGATGGTCGACCACCTGCAACTGGGCATCAGCCTCTCGCAGGTCGCGATGGCGAAGGCCACGAAGCAGGAGGCGAAGGATCTCGCGGGGGCGATCAACACGACCCAGCGGGAAGAGCTCTCCACGCTCAAGTCGTGGTTGAAGCTCTGGGGCAAGCCCGAGGAGGGCGGCGCGAACCTGCACGCCGCTCACGGCGGCCAGCCGTTGCTCGACGACAAGGTCATCGGCGAGACCAAGGAGAAGAGCGGTGCCGAGTTCGACCTGACGTTCCTGAACCTGATGGCCGGGCACCAGGGGGCCGCCGTGGAGATGGCGCTCGCGGAGAAGAAGGACGGCATGAACCCGGAGGTCACCGCCTACGCGGAGCGGGTGGCGAACACCCGGCAGGGCCAGATCCAGCAGATGCTGAAGGCCATCAGCGAACAGTAGGCGTTTGGTCAGCGGTCCGGCGTTCCCTTCCCGGTCATGGACGTTTTGATCTCGGGAGCAGGCATCGCCGGGCCCGCGCTCGCCTACTGGCTGGCACGCTCCGGTTTCTCGCCCACCGTGGTGGAGCGGGCGCCGGGGCTGCGCACCGGCGGTCAGGCCGTGGACTTCCGCGGCGAGGTGCACCTGTCCGTTCTTCGGCGGATGGGTGTGCTCGATGCCGTCATGGCCGCGCAGACCACCCCGCGCGACATGGTGTTCCGCGACGCTGACGGGCGTGAACGGGCTCGGCTGCCCGCGTCGTTCACCGCCGGGGAGGTGGAGATCCGGCGCGGCGACCTGTCACGGGTCCTGTACGAGGCGAGCGCGGCCGACGCCGAGTACGTGTTCGGCGACTGGATCACCTCGCTGCACGACGACGGCGCCGGTGTGGACGTGACGTTCGCGCACGGACCGTCCCGCAGGTTCGACTTCGTGATCGGCGCCGACGGGATGCGCTCCGGGGTGAGGCGGCTGGTCTTCCCCTCGTACCGGCCCAAGTTCCAGGGCTACTACTTCGCGATCTGGGACGCGGACGGCGACGACAGGGACCTGACGTGTTCGCCGGGAGTCCTGACCGCGCCCGGATGGCTCATGTACAAGTCGTCGGTTCCGCCCGAGCGCATGCCGGAAGAGCTGATCTCGCCGGGTGTCTACTTCGACTCGATCAGCCAGGTCCGGATGCCGACGGTGAGCTCCGGCCGGGTCACGTTGATCGGTGACGCCGGGTTCGGATCCACGCTGGGCGGCATGGGCACCGGGCTCGCGGTCGTCTCGGCCTACGTGCTGGCGGGGGAGATGGCGGCGGGAGGGGACGCCTTCGCCCGGTACGAGGCGCTGATCGGGCCGTACGCGCGGGGCAGCCAGGGCAATCCGGGACCGTTCCTCGCACCCGCCACGAGGCTCGGCATGTGGGTGCGGGACAGGATGTTCGGGTTGCTGCCCCGGATGCCGATGGTCGCGCGGATGGACATGCGGGCGGCCACCGCGATCAAGCTTCCCGAGCACGCACCAGTTCGCTGAGCTGCTCTTCCACCTGTTGCCTGGCCGCGATGTGCATCCACCCGAACCCGAGCTCCCGCTGCGCCTCCAGCAGCAGCTGTTCGGCCCTGGCCGGATCTCCCCTGCGCTGGGCGATCCTGGCCAGGCCGGCGTTCGCGAGGGCCCTGGTCGCGGACAGACCTGCCTGCGTCGCCATCTCCAGCGCCCGCAGGTAGTCGCGCTCGGCCTCGTCCTGGTCGATGTCGAGCAACCGGTCCGCGCGCCGTCCCCGTATCTCGGCGAGCTCTTCCTTGGCACCGAGCTCTCCCATGGCCCGCAACGCCTCGTCGGTCAGCGCCAAGGCCTCACGCGGGTCCTCGGTGAGGTTGGCCAGCACGTCCAGGACCTGGGCCGCGCCCCAGCGTTCGCCCAGGTCCTGGAACTGCCGGAGCGCCTTGCGGGCGCTGGAGATCGCCGCTGCCCGGTCGCCGGTCGTCGCCCACATGAGATAGGAGTTGCTGAAGCCGACCAGGCCCTGGATCCACGGGTCGTCGCTGCGCTCGATCTCGTCCTGCAGTTCGGTGCGCGGGGCGTCGGGGTCGGGCGGTCCGGTGAGCATGGCCCACGCGATGAGCACGAACGGCTGCTTGATCGGGCCGGACAGACCGTCCAGCACGTTCTGCACGCGTGCCGGGGCGGCCAGCGCCAGCAGGATGGCGTACTCCTCAGTGGACTGATCAGGCAGCCGGTTGAGGAGTTTCTCCGCCAGGCCCTGGACTTCCGTGCGGCTGCCCTTCACGTACCAGTACCAGGACAGCGCGGCCACCAGCTGCAGCGCCAGGTCCGGTTCGTGCTCGGTGGCCCACTCCACGGCCTGCAGCAGGTTCGCGTGCTCGGCGGTCAGCCGGGCGAACCACCGCACCTGGTCTCGTGCGCGCAGCTCGGGATCCGCGCGCCGGGCGAGGTCGAGGAAATACCGGGCGTGCTCCGCGTCGACGCGCTTGTGCTGGGAGCAGAACTCGCGGATGGTCACCAGCATGCGGTAGCGGCCGTCGTTGGCTTCCACCAAAGACTTGTCCACCAACGCTTCCAGCACCTCGATGTCGTGCCGGCAGACCTGTTCCACGGCCTCCAGCGACGCCCCGCCGCTGAAGGTGGCGAGAGAGGCCGCGAGGTCGCGTTCGTCCTCGTCGAGCAGCTCCCAGCTCCACTCCACGACGGCGCGCAGGGTCTGGTGGCGAGGTGCGGCGGCGCGATTTCCCTTGGTGAGCAAGCGGAATCGGTCGCCCAGCCGCGAGGAGATCTCGTCGGTCGTCAACGTTCTGGTGCGCGCCGCGGCGAGCTCGATGGCCAGCGGCAGGCCGTCGAGCTCGCGGCAGATGTCGACGGTGTGCCGGTCCTGCACGAACGCGGGGTTCACCAGGCGGGCGCGGTCGACGAACAACGCCACGCTCTGCTCGGGCTTCAGCGGCGGCACCGGGCAGAGCATCTCGCCGGTGATGCCCAGCGCTTCCCGGCTCGTGGCCAGGATGCGCAACGCCGGGCACGTGCTGAGCAGGTGCTGCGCCAGTTGGGCAGCCTGGACGATCACGTGCTCGCAGTTGTCGAGGATCAGCAACGTGTCGCGCTCGCGCAGCGCCAGCGTGAGCCGGTCCTCAGGCGCCAGCACGGTTTCCTTGAGTCCCAGCGCCTGCAGGGTCGCCGCCGAGACGTCCTTCACCGGCGCCAGGTCGACGAAGATCGCCCCAGGACCGGCGCTCTGCAGGGCGAGCCGGGTCTTGCCGGCGCCACCAGGCCCGGTCAGCGTGATCAGCCGTGACGTCAGCGAGGCGATCCGCTGCAGTTCCTCTTGTCTTCCAACGAAACTGGTGAGCTGCGCCGGAAGTTCCCGATGGGTCTGGCCGCGCAGGATCTGCAGGTGGATCGCGCGCAGCTCCGGCGACGGATCGGTGCCGAGCTCGTCGGCCAGCAGCGCTCGTGCGTCCTCGAACGCCTGCAACGCCTCTGCTTGGCGGCCCTGCTGGTTCAACGCCTGCATCAGGTAACCGCGCAGGCGTTCGTCCAGGGGATGCTGCTGGACGAGGCTGGAGATCTCCTGCACATCTGCTTTGCCGAGCCGGATCCGTGCGGCGATCAACGCGCTGGTGGCGGCCGACCGTTGCTGTTCGAGGCGCGTCGTGTGGTCCGGCGCGTCGACGTCCGCCAGCGCGGGCCCGCGCCACAGCTGAAGTGCTTCGGACAAAAGGGATTCCGCACCCTGCGGATCGCCGTGTTCCAGTGCCTGCTGACCTTCCGTTGCCAGCGAGGCGAACCGATGCGCATCGACGTGGGAAGCCGCCAGCACCAACCGGTACCCCGCCGGGTGGAACTCGATCAGCGAGGCGTTCCCGAGCGCCCGACGCAGCCGAGACACCTGGCCCTGCAACGCATTGGCGGCGTCGGACGGCGGCTCGGAGCCGTAGAGCTCGTCGACCAAACGGTCAAGCGGGACGATTTCACCCACCCGGAGCGCCAGCATCGCGAGCAGGGTGCGCGGCCGTGGGCCACCCACCGCGATCTTGCCGTCCGGGGAGTGCGCCTCAACTGGACCGAGAATGGCGACGTGCACGGTGTCAGCGTACGAACCGGCCGGGACTCGTACCCAGGACACGGCGAAAATGCCGCGTGAGATGGGACTGGTCGTGGAAACCGGCCAGCACCGCCGCCTCCGCCGCCGGATTCCCGTCCACCAGGTAGCGGCGCGCGAGATCGACACGGCGCCCGGTGAGGTACTGGTGCGGAGGCAGCCCGAACCGCTTGCGGAACGCCCGCACCAGGTGCGTGGGGCTGGCCTGCAGCTCGGCCGCCGCCTGCGCGAGCGTGATCCCGGCGGGCAACGAGGCGTCGAGCAGCTGCCGCAACCGGTCGGCGAGCGTCGGATCCGCGTACACGGTGGCCAAAGTGCCCGCGAAGTCGTGCGTGATCCGTTCGGTGATCAGGGCCAGCCGGCTCGACGCCTCGAACGGGTCGTCCAGCGACAGGTGCAGCTGGTGCAGCCGCTGCCGCAGCAGGGGGTCGGTCAGCATCGGGGTGTCAACAGACTTGCCGATCAGCTCCTGCGGCAGCACCGGGCCGTCCAGGTACAGGACGCGCTTGCGGAAGCCGGTCGGGTAGGCGGATCGCCCGTCGTGCGGCACGTGCGGCGGCAACAGCGTGACGCCGGAGACGAGAGCGCCGTGCTCGTGACGGTCCAGTTCGTACCGCACGGCACCCGTGTCGACCAGCATCAACGTCCACGCGTCGTGCGTGTGCGTCGGATAGGCGTGCGTGGTGAACGAGGCGTGGAAGACCTCTCGGATGCCTTCCACGTCCGGTTTCCAGGCCGCGACGCTCATGTCAAAAACGTACAAGACGCCAACGCCGGGTGCCCGCGATCGTGGGTCCCATGTTCGACACCAAGATCGCTGTGCTGCTCCGGGACGACCTGGAGGGCTGGCAGGCCCTGAACGTCACCGCCTTCCTCGTGAGCGGCCTGCCCGCCGAACTCCGCGGCGAGCCCTACGTGGACGCCGACGACGTCAACTACCTGCCGATGTTCGGCCAGCCCGTCGTGGTCCTGCAGGGCGGCAAAGATCTCCTCACGAAGGCCCACGAGCGCGCGTTGAGCCGCAACCAGCCCATGGCCGTCTTCACCGCGGACCTGTTCGCGACGGGCAACGACGAGGACAACCGGGCTGCCGTGCGCAAGGTCCACACACAGGACCTCGACCTGGTCGGGATCGCCGTGCACGGCCAGAAGAACGCCGTCGACAAGATCTTCAAGGGCGCCCGCATGCATCCGTGATTGACTTTGAACCATGCTGGTGGGGACTCGTGAGCTCGAGGTGTTCGAGAAGGCCAGGCCGCGGCTGGAGGCGATCGCGTACCGGCTGCTGGGGTCGGCGAGCGACGCCGAGGACGCGGTGCAGGACACGTACCTGCGCTGGCAGTCCGCCGGCCACGCGGAGATCGAGACGCCCGAGGCGTGGCTGACGAAGGTGCTCTCCAACCTCTGCCTCAACCGCCTCACCTCGGCGCGGGCCAGGCGCGAGACCTACGTGGGCCAATGGCTGCCGGAGCCGGTCTTCACCGGTGACCGGATGCTCGGTCCGTCCGAGACGGCCGAGCAGCGCGAGTCGGTCTCGATCGCGATGCTGACCCTGATGGAACGGCTCTCGGCCAACGAACGGGTCGTATACGTGCTGCGGGAGGCGTTCGGCTATTCGCACGGTGAGATCGCGGAGATCCTCGACCTCACCGAGGCGAACTGCCAGCAGATCTACCGGCGTGCCAAGCAGCACCTCGCCACCGGCCGGACCCGCGTGGAGGTCGACGCGGCCGGCGCGCGCAAGATCGTCGAGGAGTTCCTCGCGGCGGCGCTCAGCGGCAACACCGACTCGCTGGTGAAGCTGCTCGCCGACGACGCGATCAGCGCGGGCGACGCCGGCGGCGTGTTCATCAGCCTGCCGAAGCCGATCACTGGCGCCCTCAGGGTGGCGAGGTTCCTGCGCACCCTGTTCACCCCCGACGAGGCCAAGCACGAGTTGGTCGGCGGCCGTCTCGACCTCTTCGCCGAGGTCGTCAACGGCGTTCCCGCGGTGGTCCTGGTGGGCGGCGACCGGGTGTTCGCCGTCATCTCCCTGGAGGTCACCACCGAGGGCATCACGGCCGTCCACACCCAGGCCAACCCCGCGAAGCTCGACCGCGCGACCGCGCACTGGACCGGGGGAGAACCCGTCGTCGAAGGCTGGTGACCCGGATCACAGTCAGCTCCTGTCAGGTTTCGCGTCGCTGTCCGGTTCAGGAAGCGACCACGAACCAGACAGGAGCGAAACCATGACCCACCGCATCGTCGTTCTCGGAGCCGGATACGCCGGAGCCAACGCGGCAGGCCGCCTCGCCAAGCGACTGCACCCCGCCGACACCGAGATCATCCTCGTCAACGCCGATCCCGAGTTCGTCGAGCGCGTGCGCATGCACCAGCTCGCGGTCGGCCAGGACCTGAAGGTCCGCAAGCTGACCGACGTCTTCGCGAACACGGGCGTGCAGGTGCGGATCGCACGGGTCGTCGCGGTCGACGCCGAACGCAAGATCGTGGACACCGACGATGGCGAGATCGCGTACGACACCTTGGTCTACGCACTCGGCAGCACCGCCACCGGCGTTCCCGAGAACGCTCACAACATCGCCGGCAAGCAGGCCGCGCAACGACTTCACGCGCGGCTGCAAGACCTCGGCGCCGGTGGCACCGTCCTCGTCGTCGGCGGTGGTCTGACCGGCATCGAAGCGGTCACCGAGATCGCCGAGGCCCGGCCCGACCTCGACGTCTCCCTCGCCGTCCGCGGTGAACTCGGGGACTGGTTGAGCGACAAGGCTCGCCAGCACCTGCGCGGGGCGGTCGACCGGCTCGGCATCACCGTGCACGAAGGCGTCGACGGCCGCACGCTCGACGCCGAGGTGACGGTGTGGACCACCGGTTTCGCCGTGCACCCCATCGCCGCGGCCACGACCCTGGAGGTCTCGCCTTCGGGCCAGATCGTCGTCGACGAGACGATGCGTTCGGTCTCGCACCCGGACGTGTACGCCATCGGTGACGCCGCGCTCGCCCAAGGCGGAAGCGGCTCGACGTTGCGGATGTCTTGTGCCTCAGGCGTTCCGACGGGCCACCTCGCGGCCGACGCCATCGCCGCGCGCCTCACGGGCCGTGAGATCCCGCAGAACAAGATCGGTTACAACGGCCAGTGCATCAGCCTCGGCCGCAACGACGCCGTCATGCAGTGGGTGACTCCCGACGACAAGCCCAAGCCGTCCGCCCTCACCGGCAAGGCGGCCGTTCGCCTGAAGGAGCTCATCTGCAAGTCCGCGGCCTGGAGCATTTCGCACCCGACGGTGCTGATGCCTTCGCGTCGCCGGCACATCACCACGGCCAGCGCGACGCTCGAAACCGCGCTCTAATTCGTGCGTGATCAAGCTGCTCCGGATGGCCGTGTTCCTGCTGGTTCTTTCGGCAGAGGTGTACCTCGTGGTCGTGCTCGGGGACCGGTTCCGCTTCGTCAACCACTTCAGCTACTTCACGGTGCTCTCGAACGTGTTCGCGGCCTGTGTGGCGCTGCTGGGGGTGTGGGGGCCGGTCTCCGCGCAGATCAGGGGCGCCGCCGTGCTCTACATGGCGACGACCGGCATCGTGTACGCAGTGCTGCTGCGAGGCGTCGACGTGCAGACCCCCGCGTACGCGAACTGGGTGCTCCACGTCGTCGTGCCGATCCTGGTCGTCGTGGAGTGGTTGCTCGCACCGGAACGGACCACCCGCGCGTGGACCTGGCTCTCGTTCCCCGCCGCCTATCTCGTCTACACGCTGATCCGCGGGCCGATCGTGAACTGGTACCCGTACCCGTTCCTCGACCCGCGTCCCCACGGGTATGGCGACGTCGCGCTGACCTGCGTGTCCGTGGCGGTGATCCTCGGCGCGCTGGCGTTCGTCGTGTCGTGGGTCGGCACAAAATTGGCCCAAAGAAGCAGCGCGGTCTTGTCCCACGACTAGGGCCAATCGCCGCCCTACGGTCTAAGACATGACCAGGCGACTCGCGTACGCACAGCTGACGAACTCGATCGGCGACGGCGGCTTTCTCGTCGTCTCCGCCCTGTACTTCACCCAGATCGTCGGCCTGAGCGCGGCGCGGGTCGGTCTCGCGCTGACTCTCGCGTGGGGCGTCGGAGCCGTCGCGGGCGTCGCGCTGGGCCACGTCGCCGACCGGCTCGGCCCGCGCACCACCGCGGTCGTGCTCGCCGCCGCGACGGCCACCAGCATCGCGATCCTGCTCTTCACCAGGAACTTCGGCGCGTTCGTCCTGGTCATGTGCCTGTACGCGAGCTTCCAGAGCGGCCTGCAGGCGTCCAGGCAGGCACTTCTCGCGGGCCTCACGACACCCGAGGAGCGCACCCGAGCCCGTGCGCGGATCCAGTCGACGGCCAACGCCGGCATCGCGATCGGTGCGGCGGCGGGCGGGTTCGCGTTGCACCTGGGCACCGAAGCCGCCTACACGACCGTGTTCGTGATCGACGTGCTCGCGTTCCTCGCCGCCGCACTGATCCTGGGCACGCTGCCGGAGACCGTGATGACGCGCGCCAAGGGCAAGTTCGACGTGCTGAAGGACCGCCCGTACGCGCTGATCACGTTGATCAACGCCGTGATGCTGCTCTACATGCCGCTGCTGAGCCTGATCATCCCGCTGTGGATCGTGCAGCGGACCGAGGCGCCGACGTGGCTCGCCGCCGCGCTGCTCGTGCTCAACACCGGTGCGGTCGTGCTCTTCCAGGTCCGGATCGCCAAGCGCGCCAACGGTCTCGGCCAGGCCTCGGCGCTCGTCCGGCACGCCGGGCTGATCATGCTCGCGTCGTGCGCGGTGTTCGCGGTGACGGCGTTCGGCTTCGGCGCCTGGCAGGCGGCGGCCATGCTGGTCGCGGCCGCCGCGTTGCAGGTCCTCGGCGAGATGATGCTCGCCTCCGGGGCGTGGGAGATCAGCTTCGCCCTCGCGCCCGCCGACCGGCAGGGCCAGTACCAGGGCTTCTTCGCGACCGGAACGGCGGTCGCGCGCATGGTCGGCCCCGCCCTGCTCACCACCGTCGTGCTCGGCTGGGGCGCGATCGGGTGGCTGCTGGTCGGCGGGCTGTTCGTCGTGGCCGGTTACGCGATGGGTCCCGCTGTGCGCTGGGCCCGCGAGAAGAACTCCACCAGCACCGGTGCCGCGGCCGAGGACTTGAGCATGTGCGTCTGACCCGGCAGCTCCTGGTACTCCACGTCCCCGAGGACTTCCGCGACGTTCTTCATCGTGTTGCGGAGGTACTCGGGGCTCTTGCCGCCGTTCATGACGAGCGTCGGCACCTTGATGGTCCAGCGGTTGCCCGGCAACGGCGCGCCGCGGCCGTCGTCGCCGAGGATGCGCAGGTCCCACGGCAGCGTGTGGGCGACCAGCTTCAGCTTCTTCCACACCGGGGTCAGCTTCATGATCGCGAGCCCGATGCCGGGCACGCCGACCATCTTCATGAACTTCGAGATCATGCCGGAACGGTCACCGCGAGCGAGTATGTCGTTCATCTGCTCGACGATGTCGGCGGGGCGCGGCGAGTACGTGTCGTCCACGACCATCGGCAGCTCGTAGACCGCGAGCCGCGTGATGGACGGCAGCTTCGTCGCCGCGTCGAGTGCCAGCACCGCGCCCGAGGACACGCCGAACACGAACGCGCTGCCGCCGGCTTCCCCGATCAGCGCGTCGAGGTCCTCGATCTCGTGCTCCGGCGACCACGGCGTCGCGCCGTCACCGGTCTCACCGCGGCCGCGCCGGTCGTAGGTGTAGACGGTGAAGTTCTTGTCCAGCACGGACGCCAGCTCCGTGGACGGGCCGAACATCCGGTGGCACATCGCGCCGTCCACGAGGATCAGCGCGGGTCCGGAACCGGTGATCGAGTAGGCGATCTCGGTGCCGTCGGCGGAGGTCGTGAAGCGCGTCATGACTGTTCTCCCAGGGTGGTGTCGAGGAAGCTCTGCCAGTCCTGCTCGGACTCGTCGCCCTCGAAGATGTTGTGCGCGACGACGGCCGGCCCGAAGAACCCGCGCATGAAGCGGTACATGCCCTTGTCGGTGCGCAGCGCGAGCGTGTGGGCGTTGCGGTGGAACTCCACGGCGTCCGGGAGCTTCTCGGCCAGTGCCGCGTCGAGCTTCTTCCACGCCTCGTCCCAGTCGCTGATCATCGGCCCGAAAACCGTGATCGGACGCGCCGTGCGGCCGGCGAAGTGGCTCAGGTACTCGGCCAGCGTCCGGACGAAGAGCGCCCCACCGAGCTTCATCGCCTCGAACTCGTCGGCCCAGTCGTCGCCGGGCAGGAAGCCGCTCGTCACCATCCGCACGACGGTGCCGCTGTGCTCGCGGCCCTCGACGAGGAACTCGTAGGCGACGAACCGGCCGTCCGGCGCCTTGCCGCTGTTGTACGCGAAGTGGTGCCCCGGCTCCGACGCGGTGATCTCACTCGTCGGCTGGTACCCGCCGAAGGCCATCTTGACCTGGCCGTTCGCGACCTCGTTGCGACCCATGAACCACGAGTCGATGCCCGGCCCCGTGGCGATGGCCGTCCAGACGTCCTCGACGGAGGCCGGCACCTCGATCTCGTCGGTGCTTTCGAACGCGTGGCCCATCAGTGCTCCCTCGTCAGGTTCGTGAATGGTCCCATCCTGAACCCGACAATTCTTCTCGTCAAGACAGTCGAGCTAGTCTTGACAAAAAAACTTGTCGGTGGTTCCGTTCTCGCAGTCCACTTCTGAGGAGGAAGTCATGTCCCGCATCGCTTGTGGCGTCGTCGCCGGTCCGCTCTACCTGGTCGTCGGGTACGCCCAGGCCTTCACCCGCGAGGGCTTCGACCTGACGCGGCACCCGTTCAGCATGCTCAGCCTCGGCTCGCTGGGCTGGATCCAGATCGCGAACTTCATCGTGAGCGGCGCGCTGTTCGTCATCGCCGCCACGGGCATGGCCAGGCACACGAAATGGGGCGCGCGGCTGATCGGCCTCATGGGTGTGGGGATGATCCTCGGCGGGATTTTCACGGCCGACCCGGCGCTGGGCTTCCCGGCCGGCACACCGGACTCGGTGCCCGCATCGCTGTCGTGGCACGGCGTTCTGCACGCGGTGGCGTTCGGGCTCGCCATGATCGGCTGGATCGGGGCGTGCTTCGTGTTCGCGCGTAGGCTCGGGGGATGGCTGACGGTGATGAGCGGCCTGACGGGCGTGCTCCTGATGGTGCCGATGGCGTTCCTGGGCAACCCCGGCGGCACGGTGCTGCTCTACGTGGTGGCGACGATCGGCTGGGTCTGGACCTCGGTCGTGTCCCTGAAGCTGAACCAGCCTGCCTACTCGAGCTGATCTGTCCCGAGTGCAGGCGCGTCACCACCGACGAGGACGCGCCCGGTTGCCCCGCCTGCCGTCAGACCAGCTGATGGGCGTGCATCTTGCTGATGTCGTAGGAGACACCGCAGAACGTGCACTGCAGCCCGTACCTGCTGCTGATCGTGAACAGCGGGATGAAGAAGAACGTGGGCTTCGTGTAGCGCCGGAACAGGTTGTGCGCCGCCTGCTGGTGGCAGTGCCCGCACACCAGCGAGAGCATCCGCAGCTGCTCGATCGTCGTCCGCCAGCCGAAAATGAACATCCGCGCTCCCTGGGTTGGCTGTCCCTTTGACGTCTGACGTCCCATTTGAGTTGCAGTGAGCCCGGCAACTTCAGCAGCCGCACAGGCGTGACCGACCCGCTCTGGCCGCTGCGCAGGCGCCCCCTCGCGCGGAGTCCCCGGCTTCCCTCGTGCGGCCACGCCCGATCACCCGCCTGATCGCGGCCCGAGGTTCACGCCGCGATCAGCCGGGGTAACCGGCACCACATGAGCGACGTGCAGGACGAGCTGCTGCGCACTCTGACCAAAGTCGCGAACGCCCTGCGTAGCGCGCAGATTCCGTTCGCCCTGACGGGTGGATGCGCGGGTTATGCGCGCGGCGGGCCGGCGAGTGAACACGACGTGGATCTGCTGGTGCGCGAACAGGACGCGACCGAGGCGGTCCGCGTCCTCGTGCAACGCGGGCTCCGTGCCGCCGAGCCGCCGGAGGACTGGCTGCTCAAGGTCTACGACGGCGACTCGCTGGTGGACCTGCTGTTCCGGCCCAACGAACGCCCGGTGACCGACGAGATCTTGGCGATGGCCGAGGAGATGCCGGTCGGGTCGGTGATGCTGCCGGTGATGCCCGCGACGTTCGTGCTGATCAGCAAGCTGCTCGTGCTGGACGGGCACCGCTGCGACTTCAGCGAGCTGCTGCCGTTCGCCCGTGCGCTGCGCGAACAGATCGACTGGGAACGTGTGCGCGAGGAGACCAAGCACTCGCCGTACGCGGAGGCGTTCCTGGTGCTCATCGAACGCCTGGAGATCATCGGGAGGGGCAATGGAATCCGAGCAGTACCTCGCGGCAAACCTGCGTAGGGCGGTCGCGGAAGACCCCAGAACGGCCGAGCTCGGCGTGCGGGTCACCGTTCGTGGTGATCACGTGATGCTCTCCGGCGACGTGGCGTGCGCGGATCGGCGCAAGGCCCTCGAAGAGGTGCTGCACGAGGCCGCGCCCCAGCTCACGATCTTCAACGACGTGCGCGTGACGCCGGCGGGCGAACCGGAGGGTGAGGAGGATCTTCGATGATCCGGATCGCGGCGGTCGGAGACGTGCACCTCGGTGAGGACATGCGCGGCAGGCTCCGGCCGGCACTCGAGAAGGTCGGCGAGCACGCGGACGTCCTGCTGCTCGCCGGTGACCTGACCCGGCACGGCACGGTCGCCGAGGCGCAGGTCGTCGCGGACGAGTTCGCGGACCTGCCGGTGCCCGTCGTCGCCGTGCTCGGCAACCACGACCATCAGGACGACAAACCGCTCGAGGTCACCAAGACGTTGCAGGACAAGGGCATCCACGTCCTGGAAGGCACCAGCTTCGAAACGCGGATCAACGGCTGCACGCTCGGTGTCGCCGGTGTGAAGGGGTTCGGCGGCGGGTTCGCCGGCAAGTGCGGGAGCGCGTTCGGTGAGCGCGAGATGAAGGCGTTCATCCAGCACACCTGTGACATCGCGGAGACCCTGAAGAGCGCACTGTCCGAACTGGACACCGACATCAAGGTCGCGCTGACCCACTACGCGCCGGTGCCGGACACGTTGCGCGGCGAGCCACCGGAGATCTACCCGTTCCTCGGCTCGTACCTGCTGGGCGAGGCCATCGACGCCACCGGCACGCATCTCGCCATCCACGGTCACGCGCACTTCGGCACCGAGCAGGGCATGACGCCGGGCGGGGTGCGGGTGCGCAACGTCGCGCAGCCGATCATCCGGTCCGCGTACACCGTCTACGTGATGGAAGGTGCGAACGCATGACCGTCGGCGACTTCATCGTGCAACGCCTGCGCGACTGGGACGTCAAGCAGGTGTTCGCGTATCCCGGCGACGGCATCAACGGGATCGTGGCCGCGTTCGGCAAGGCGGACAACGACCCTGCGTTCATCCAGACCCGCCACGAGGAGATGGCCGCGTTCGCCGCGGTCGGCTACGCAAAGTTCAGCGGCGACGTCGGCGTGTGCCTCGCGACGTCCGGGCCCGGCGCGATCCACCTCCTGAACGGCCTGTACGACGCGAAGCTCGACCACGTCCCGGTCGTCGCGATCGTCGGCCAGACCGCCCGCACCGCGCAGGGCGGCAGCTACCAGCAGGAAGTCGACCTGCACTCGTTGTTCCGCGACGTGGCCAGCTTCCTGATCGACATCAACGTGCCGGAACAGCTGCCGAACGCGCTGGACCGGGCGATGCGCACCGCTGCCGCCGACCGCGCGCCGGCCGTGCTGATCATCCCGAACGACGTGCAGGAGCAGGAGTACGAGGCGCCCAAGCACGAGTTCAAGTACATCCCGTCGAGCCCGCCGTCGCGTCCGTCCTCCTGTGTCGTACCGGCGAACGACGAGGTGCGCCGCGCGGCCGAGGTGCTGAACAGCGGCGAGAAGGTCGCGATCCTGATCGGCCAGGGTGCTCGTGAGGCGGCTTCCGAAGTGCGCGAGGTCGCCGAGATGCTCGGCGCCGGTGTCGCGAAGGCGTTGCTGGGCAAGGACGTCCTGCCCGACGACCTGCCGTACGTGACCGGGTCGATCGGGCTGCTGGGCACGCGGCCGTCGTACGAGATGATGCGCGACTGCGACCGGTTGCTGATCGTCGGCTCGAACTTCCCGTACTCGCAGTACCTGCCGAAGTTCGGTGCCGCTCGGGGCGTGCAGATCGACGTCGACGGGCGCACGATCGGCATGCGCTACCCGACCGAGGTCAACCTGGTCGGCGACGCGCGGGAGACGTTGCGCGCGCTGATCCCGTTGCTGGAACGCAAGAACGACCGCTCGTGGCGGCACACGATCGAGGCGAACGTCGAACGCTGGTGGGAGGTCGTGGAACGGCAGGCCCAGGTGCCCGCCGACCCGGTCAACCCGATGCTGATCGTCTCGGAGCTGTCGAAACGCCTGCCCGCCAACGCGATCGTCACCGCGGACTCGGGTTCCGCGACGAACTGGTACGCACGGCTGCTGCGGATCCACGGCAACGTCAGGTCGTCGTTGTCCGGCACGCTGGCCACGATGGGGTGCGCTGTCCCGTACGCGCTGGGCGCCGCCTACGCCCAGCCCAAACGCCCGTTGATCGCACTCGTCGGCGACGGCGCGATGCAGATGAACGGCATGGCGGAACTGTTGACGTTGAAGCGTTACGGCATCCGGTGCGTCGTGTGCGTGTTCCACAACAACGACCTCAACCAGGTCACGTGGGAGCTGCGCGCGATGGGCGGCGCGCCGAAGTTCGAGGAGTCGCAAACGCTTCCGGACATCTCGTACGCGGCCTACGCGCGCTCGATCGGCCTGCAGGGCATCGAGGTCGGCTCGCCGGACCAGCTGGGCCCGGCCTGGGACACCGCGCTGGCGTCGGACGGCACCGTCGTGCTCGACGTGCGCTGCGACCCGGACGTGCCGCCGATCCCGCCGCACGCGACGTTCGACCAGATCAAGGACATGACCGAAGCGGTGCTGCGTGGCGACCCCGATGCGTGGGACCTCATGCGCCGCGGCATCAAGACCAAGATCCAGGAGTTGCTGCCGTGAAACTGGGCTATTTCCTTTCCTCGGAAGAACACGGCCCGCGCGAGCTGGTCCAGCACGCGCGCATGGCCGAGGACCACGGCTTCGAGTCGCTGTGGATCTCCGACCACTACCACCCGTGGAACGACGAGCAGGGCCAGTCGCCGTTCGTGTGGGGCACGATCGGCGCGCTGTCCGAGAGGGTCTCCCTGCCGATCACGACGGCCGTGACGTGCCCGACCGTCCGCATCCACCCCGCGGTGATCGCGCAGGCGGCGGCCACGGCGGCCGTGCAGTGCGAGGGCCGTTTCGTGCTCGGCGTCGGCAGCGGCGAGGCCCTCAACGAGCACGTGCTGGGCGATCGCTGGCCGTCCGCCGACGTGCGGCTGGAGATGCTGGAGGAGGCGATCGGCCTCATCCGCACGTTGCACCAGGGCGACGAGGTCACCCACCACGGCAAGCACTACACCGTGGAGAACGCCCGCATCTACACCGTGCCCGAACACCCGGTGCCGATCTACGTCTCGGCGTTCGGCCCCAAGGCGGTCCAGCTCGCGGCCAAGTGCGGTGACGGGTACGTCTGCGTCGGCCCCGCCGGCGATCTGGTGAAGCAGTTCCGCTCGGCCGGCGGCACCGGCCCGGCGCAGAGCGGGCTGAAGGTCTGCTACGCCAGGTCCGAAGAGGACGCTGTCCAGACCGCGCACCGCCTGTGGCCCAACGACGGCCTGCCCGGCGAGCTGGCCCAGGTGCTGCCGACGCCGAAGCACTTCGAGCAGGCCTCGGAACTGGTGACGCCGGAGATGATCGGGTCGTCGATCCCGTGCGGCCCGGACCCCGAGCGGTACGCGGAGAAGGTGCGGGAGTTCGCCGAGGCCGGGTTCGACGAGCTGCACGTGCAGCAGATCGGCTCGAACCAGCAGGAGTTCTTCGAGTTCTGGGCCAAGGAAGTCGTGCCACTGCTGGACGTTTGATGGTATTGGGGCAGGGTATTCGGGTCCTATGAGGAGGTTCCTGCGCGAGCACAGCCTGACGCTCGTCTTCGGCGGGCTTTTCCTAGCCGCGCTGGTCGGCCAGTTCTTCGCTGGGCACGCCGACTACAACGAGCGTCAGGCGGCACTGGGCCAGCCCGTGCTGTCCCTGGGCTCCTACCTGTTCTCCGCCGACTTCCTCGTCGACGTCGTGGAGAACTGGCAGTCCGAGTACCTGCAGTTCTTCCTGTACGTCACCGCGACCGTCTGGCTGGTCCAGCGCGGCTCGCCGGAGTCGAAGCCCGCGGACAAGACCGGCCTGGACACCGACGAGAACCAGCAGCTCGGCCGGTACACGAGCGAGGACTCGCCGAAGTGGGCACGCGCGGGCGGCTGGCGGACCGGCCTGTACTCGACCTCGCTCGGCCTGGCGATGCTGGTGCTGTTCCTGTTCTCGTGGACCATGCAGTGGATCGCGGGCTGGTACGCCAACAACTCCGACCCGCTGGCCGAGAAGCTCAGCCTGGGCGGGTACTTCCTGAGCTCCGACTTCTGGAACCGGTCGCTGCAGAACTGGCAGTCCGAGTTCCTCGCGATCGCGTCGATGGCGATCCTCAGCGTGTACCTGCGCCAGCGCGGCTCGCCCGAGTCGAAGCCGGTCGGCGCCTCGCACGACGTGACCGACCGCTCCGGCTGAGCCGAAGAGCAGTTGCATCGGAGAGTGATTGAACGGCTACCTTCCGGGCAATCCTCGTGCAGGTGATCACCTCCTGACCGTGCGAACGATGAGGAGACCTGCGATGGACCATGTTCTGGATCTTCAGGCACTCGAAGCCTCCGACCTGCGCGAGCTTGACTCGATGCCGTCGGTGGATTCGACCGTCAGCATTCTGCTCTGCGACTAGCCGAGGCTGAGAAGGCGCGGCGGGACAACTGTCCCGCCGCGCCTTCTGCCAAGGCAGCGCGACCACCTTCTCGGGTCGTCACCACCGCCCTAGGCGAGGATCTCGCCGACCGTGCCTGCACCCACGGTCTTGCCGCCCTCGCGAATCGCGAATCCGAGGCCGGTGTCCATCGCCACCGCCTTGCCCAGCTCCACCGTGACCTCGACGGTGTCTCCTGGCAGAGCCAGCGTCCTGTCGAGCTCGACCACGCCGACGACGTCGCCGGTGCGGAAGTGGAACTGCGGCCGGTAGTTCGAGGCGATGCCCGTGTGCCTGCCGCCCTCGGCGTGCGAGAGCAGGTACACCGACGCGCGGAACCTGGTGTGCGGCGCCACGCTGCCCGGCAGGGCCAGCACCTGGCCGCGCCGGACCTCGCCGCGCTTGACACCCCGCAGCAGCACCGCGGCGTTGTCTCCCGCCTGGGCCTGCTGCATCGGCTTGCCGAACGTCTCGATGCCCGTGGCGACCGAGGTCACCGCGGAACCGAGACCGATCACCTCGACGGTGTCGCCGAGGCCGAGCACACCGCGCTCCACCGCACCGGTCACGACCGTGCCGCGACCGGTGATCGTCAGGACGTTCTCGATCGGCATCAGGAACGGGCCTTCCAAATCACGCGAAGGCACCGGCACGTGCTCGTCCACGGCGTCCAGCAGCGACACGATCGAGGCCGTCCACTCCGGGTCTCCTTGCAGCGCACGAAGTCCGGACACGCGCACCACCGGCGTGGCGTCGCCGTCGAAGCCGTAGGCCGACAACAGGTCGCGGATCTCCAGCTCCACCAAGTCGAGCAGCTCCGGGTCGCTCACCGCGTCGGCCTTGTTCAGCGCCACCACCACGTACGGCACACCAACGCGACGCGCCAGCACCACGTGCTCGCGCGTTTGCGGCATGGTGCCGTCCTCGGCGGACACGACCAGGATCGCGCCGTCCAGCTGTGCCGCACCCGTGATCATGTTCTTCACGTAGTCGGCGTGGCCGGGCATGTCGACGTGCGCGTAGTGACGCGTGGGCGTCTCGTACTCGACGTGCGCGATGTTGATCGTGATACCGCGGGCGAGCTCCTCCGGGGCGCGGTCGATGCGGTCGAACGCGGTGAAGGTGGTGCCCGACGGGTCCATTTCGGACAGAACCTTGGTGATGGCGGCCGTCAGCGTGGTCTTGCCGTGGTCGACGTGACCCATGGTGCCGATGTTGAGGTGCGGCTTGGCGCGCACGAACTCCTGCTTCATTTCCTTTGTCCTCGAAGGCGCAGCTGGGATTTCCAAGACCGATCGACCGCTACGACCCTCCTCCAGCGGTCCTGGGGAGGGGACTGGAGAAGGGTCAGATTCGAGCGCCGGCCAGCTGTGCCGAGGCAACGGCGAGCGCGCCCGCAGGAACACCTGCGAACGTGTTGTGCTCAGCCGTCAGGAACATGCGTCGATCATGACAGGGTTAAAGATCCGTTGTCACGTGGTTTTCCGCGAGCCTGATCAGGGCACGCGCGGCCGGGCTGTGCGGTCCTGACGTGCGCCAGGCGAACGACAGCCGGCTGTGCGGAGAGGGATCGGTGATCCGCACGGCGTGCAGCCCGTCGATCATCGACAACGCCAGGATCGCCGGACCGAGGCCGCGCTGCGCCAGCGTGATCACCATCGGCGGTGCGGACGCCTCCAGGGCGATCCGCGGTTGCCGCCCACCGCAGGCCGCGTCCAGCGCCCCGCGCAACCCGGTCCCCGGCGGCAGGCAGATCAACCCGCGCGTCAACAGTTCGTCCAGCGAGACGGATTCCCTGCCGTACCAAGGATCTCCAGCGGCAACCGCGGCCACCAAAGGCTCGTCCGCCAGCACTCGCACCGAAAGCCCGTCGGGAACCGCACCGGCGTACCCGACCAGGGCGAAGTCCAGCTGACCGTCCACAAGGGACGAGATCAGCGCGTCGGAGTTGGCCTCCACCAACGTGATCTCCACGTCGGGATGCAGGGAGTGGAACGACGACAGCAGCTCCGGCAGGTCCATGATCCCGCACGACACGACCATCCCGACGCGCACGACACCGCGCACCAGCCCGGCCATCTCCTCGACGGTCCGCCGCGCCGACTCCACCGACAGCAGAGCCGCTCGCGCCAGCGGCAGCACGGCGGCCCCGACGTCGGTCAGCGTCACGGTGCGCCCCGACCGGTCGAGCAGGTCATGCCCGAGCTCCCGTTCCAGCCGTCGGATCTGCGCGCTCACCCCGGGCTGCGCGACGTGCACCCGTTCCGCGGCTCGCGTGAACGACGCCTCCTCCGCGACCGCGACGAAGTATTCAAGCTGCCGAAGCTCCATAACCAACGATTATAGACATGAGCACAATTAGATCTTGGACTTATAACCGCAGCGCAACCATGCTGAGTACATGCAGAAATTCCTTCCCGGCGACACCGGCTACGACGACGAACGCAGCGGATTCCAGACCGGACTCCGCCACGAACCCCAGGTGATCTTCGCCGTGGAGAACGCCCAGGACGTCGAGGAGGCCGTCCGCTACGCCGAAGATCACGGCCTCGAGTACGTCGTCCAGGCCACCGGTCACGGCCTCACCACGACGACCACCGGCGTCCTGATCTCCACCAAGCGCATGAACAAGGTCGAGATCGACCCGCGCACGAAGACCGCGAGGGTCGAAGCGGGCGCGGTCTGGCAGCAGGTCATCGAGGCAGCCGCACCCCACGGCCTCGCCCCGCTCAGCGGCGACGCGAGCGACGTCGGCGTCATCGGCTACACCCTCGGCGGCGGCTACGGCGTGCTGGCCAGGGAGTTCGGGTTCGCGAGCGACCGCGTCCGGGGGACCGAGAAGGTCGGCGACGTCATCACCGCGCTGGAGTTCGAGCTGCTGGAGATCGACCAGGTCCACGCGGGCGAGATGTACTTCGACGCCGAGCACGCGGCGCAGGTCTTCGAGGCCTTCCACAAGTGGGACCTTCCGGCCCACGTCACGCCGTCGCTCACCACCATCTCGTTCCCGGACATCCCGGTCTTCCCCGCACCGCTGCGTGGCCGCGACGTCGTCCGCCTGACCTTCGCGAGCACCAGGCCGTTCGAGATCGACCACCTCCGCGTGGCCCCGACGCTCATCGAGGAGTTCGGCCTCAGGCACTTCGCGGAAGCCGCCGGAAAGCCACTCCCGCCGCACACCTACCAGGGCGACAACGTGCTGCTGAACGACCTGCCGCTCGACGCCCTGCACCGAGTTCGCGAGAAGGCGGCCAACTCGGACGTGCCGATCTTCCTCGGCCTCATCCCGCTCGGCGGCGCGCTCACCGGGGAGGTCACCCACGTCATCAAGCTGATCTCACCGCGGCTCGGCGTCGAGAAGCAGCACGCCGAGGTGCTGGACGAGGTTAGGCCGTTTGCCATCGGCAGCGCGCGGAACTTCCGGTACGCCGTAGGCTGACCCACATGACCCGAGTGGTTCTCGTGGAGGACCACGACATGGTCGCCGAGGCGATCGGACTGGCCCTGGAACGCGCGGGGATCGAGGTGGTCGCCCGCGCGACCACCGTCGCGACCGCGCTCGCGGACACCCGCCGCGAGGCGCCCGACGTCGTCCTCCTCGACCGCAGGCTGCCCGACGGCGACGGCACCTCGCTCATCCCCGAGCTCGTGAAGAACGGCGCGAAGGTGCTGGTGCTGACCGGTGAGGCCACCGCCTCGGTCGCCGCGCGCGTCGCCGAGGCGGGCGGAGCGGGGCTGATCCTGAAGTCGGCGCGGCTCGACGAGCTGGTCGGCGCGGTCCGCAAGGTCGCGGACGGCGAGGTGGTGTTCGACCCGAAGCTGCTCGCGGGCGTGCTCGACCGGCTGAGCGGCAGGATCAAGGTCGCCGGCGCCACGCTCACCGCACGCGAACAGGAGACGTTGCTGCTGCTCGCGGACGGTGCCGGTACCGAGCTGATCTCGGCGCGGCTCGGCGTCGCCCGCAACACCGCGCGCAACCACGTGCAGCGCGTGCTCGACAAGCTCGGCGCGAGCTCGATGCTGGAGGCGGTGTCGATCGCCCGCCGCGAAGGACTGCTCGACTGATGCAGCTGCACTAGACGGGCTGGGTTGCGTGCGTCTGCCCGTTCAGGCGCTGCTGGTGCACTGTGCTCTGGTGGCCACTAGTTCGCTCACCGAGGCTGTGTTCTCCCTGCCTGAGGATGACCAGCGCGGTGGTGTGGCGCTCGCTCGCGCCTTCGCCCGTCGAGCGGCGCTCATCTGCGGCTTCCGTGGCAACCACGACGACGTCGTACTGGTCGTCAACGAGCTCACGACCAACGCCGTCTGCCATGGTGGCGGCCCCCCGATCGTGCGCATCTTCGGTGACCTCGGCCGCGTGCTGGTCGAGGTCGTCGACTACGACGCCACCCACCCCGAGCTGCGCGCCGGCGGCTGGGGGCTCAAGCTCGTCGCTCAGCTCAGCAAGAGCTGGGGCGTGACAGAACGTGCTGGTCAGAAGGTCGTCTGGTGTGAGTTGACGGCGTAGCCGCCATGATGAGGCCGTGCAACCGGACGCCTGGCGTGAAAGCGACCTCTTCCGGCTGCTCGTGCTCGGCGTACGCGACTACGGGATCTTCATGCTCGATCCCGGCGGTCACATCGTGAGCTGGAACGCGGGCGCCGAGCGCATCAAGGGGTGGTCCGCCGAGGAGATCATCGGGCGGCACTTCTCGACGTTCTACCCACCGGAGGACGTCCGCTCCGGCAAACCCGAATGGGAGCTGCGGGTCGCGAAGGCCGAGGGCGCGCTCGAGGACGAGGGCTGGCGGGTGCGCAAGGACGGCACCCGGTTCTGGGCGAACGTGATCATCACGGCGCTCTACGGCGACGACGGCGAGTTGCGCGGGTTCGGCAAGGTCACGCGGGACATGACCGAACGGCGGCGGGCCGAGCAGCAGCTCACCGACCGTCGCCGGCTGCTCGCACATCTCGTTGAGGCGCAAGAGCGGGAACGCCAGCGCATCGCGTGGGACGTCCACGACGACACGATCCAGGCCATGGTCGCCGTCGACATGCGGCTGCAGCTGCTCGCCCGCAAGCTGCCGGTCGAGCACCGTGCCGCCGTGGAGCAGCTCGACGGCGCGGTCCGCTCGTCCATCAGCCGGCTGCGCAACCTGGTGTTCCGCGTCCGCCCTCCCGGCATCGAGCGGCAGGGGCTGCGCGACTCGCTGGCCGCCTACCTCGCCGACACCGCGATGGTGGCGAAGATCGAGTACTCGCTGGACCGCGAGCCCGGTGACGACGCGGCCATCACGATCTTCCGCATCTGCCAGGAGGCGCTGACCAACGTCCGCAAGCACGCGCGCGCGTCCGCCGTCGTCGTCTCACTGTCCACAGTGGATCGCGGGTTCCTGGTGCGGGTGGTCGACGACGGTGTCGGGATTTCCGATCTCGACCCGAACTCCGGGCACTTCGGCCTGATCGAGATGAGGGAACGCGCGGAGGGTTCTGGCGGCTGGTGCACCGTGTCGGCCGGGCCGGGCGGTGGCACGGTGGTCGAGTTCTGGCTGCCGGACGTGCGCCCGTGATCCTCCGCATCCTGATCGCCGACGACGATCCGCTGATCCGAGACGTGCTGCGCGACGTGCTCGACGACGAGCCGGACATGGAGGTCGTCGCGGTCGCCTCGGACGCCCGCGAGGCCGCTGAACTGGCCGAACGCCACGCTCCCGCGGTGGTCGTGCTCGATGTCCGGATGCCCAGTGGCGGGGGTGCACGCGCTGCGACGGACATACTGCAGCGCGCGCCCGGCACGCGCATTCTCGCGTTCTCCGCCTACACCGATCCCGGAGCCGTCGACGAGATGCGTCGCGCGGGAGTGACCGTCTACCTGGCAAAAGGCGTCCGGAACACCGAGCTGGTCGCCGCGGTCCGGCAACTGGGTGTGCAATAAGTTGCACACAGCAAGAGGTTGTGGTGTGGAAGCAACAGCCGTAACGTCGGAGGTACAACCGGGTTCAGCAGAGTGCTCGGACCGGTTTTCTATGTGCTTCGGCCACCGGGGAGTGCTGGTGAACGAAGATCAGTTCAGGGAGTCACCGCTGCTCACGGTGCGTGCCACAGATGTCGCCGGAGTGGTGGTCGTCGCGGTTGCGGGCGAAATCGACGTCGACACGGCCGATGTCGTGCTGGACGCCTTGCGGCTCGGCTTCGAGTCGGGTTGTCCCGCGGTCGTGGCGGATCTCACCGCCGTCAGCTTCTTCGGTTCGACCGGAATCTCCACGTTGATCACGGCGCACGAGCTCGCCGACGAGTACTCGACGAAACTTCACGTCGTGGCACCACATCGCGCCGTCAGGAGACCCTTGCAGGTCACGGGCGTCGCAGATGTGTTGTCGCTGCACGATTCCGTTGACGAGGCGTTGTCCGAGCTGAAACCGGTGCCCAGCGAGTAGGCACCGGTTTCCACGCTCTCATCCGGCGAGGTCGACCAGTTTCGGCACGACCTCGTCCGGGTGCGGCATCGCGGCGATCTCCGTGGCCACGGTGTCGGCGGCCACGTGCACCTCGGTGTCCTGCAACAGTTTCCGGGCTGCCTCGTGCACCGCGTCCGAGGTGAACTGCTCGCCGACGAGCTGCTGGCCGAGCCTGGCGTCCGCGACCATCGCGGCGTTGCGGAACTGGTCGGCCCCCTGCGGCACCACCAGCTGCGGCAGTCCGTGCGCCATCCCGGCCACCGTGGTCCCCGCGCCGCCGTGGTGCACGAGGAGATCCGCGTGCGCGAGCAGATCCGCCTGAGGCACCCACTGCAGCACGTGCACGTTGCCCGGCACCTCGCCGAGCGCGGACGGTTCGACCTCAGGCCCGGTCGCGACCAGCACCTCGGCGTCCAGTCGCGACAGTCCGGCGACCGCGGTTCGCAACAGGTCCGCACTGGCGAACGCCGTGCCGAACGTCAGGTACAGCAGCGGTCGCGCGTGTTCAGTCACCCAGTCGGGTAATTCGCCTGGTTCCGCGAACGGAATGGGACGCATCGGAATGCGTTCGACGTTCGCGAGATACGTCAAATCCTGCATTGACGGCGGGAAGACGTCGAGATAGGGCAATCCGAGTCCGTAATGCTGCCCATCGGGCACGGTGATACCGAGCTCGGCGACGTACTCCAGGAAGAGGTCGCTCATGGCTTCCGGGACCAGCGTCTCGTCCATCTTGCCGAAGCCGTGGCACACGGCCGGAATGCCGGCACGCATCGCGGCGAGGCCGGCGCCGGGGTTGATGATCTCGAAGACCACCAGGTCGGGCTTGTCGCGCTCCAGCGCCGGTTCGAGATCGGTCAGGTAGGCCCTGGGCA
This sequence comes from Lentzea sp. NPDC005914, assembly GCF_040629405.1. Classification (NCBI taxonomy): domain Bacteria; kingdom Bacillati; phylum Actinomycetota; class Actinomycetes; order Pseudonocardiales; family Pseudonocardiaceae; genus Lentzea; species Lentzea sp. NPDC005914. The sequence goes on from NZ_JBEXVQ010000018.1 coordinate 130,886, forward strand.
GCACGGACCCGAAGGCGTCCACCGCGGTCTGCCGGAGCATCTCCCGCCGGAACTCCGGCGTGCCGTGCAGTTCGTTGGCCTGGCGGAACGCGTCCCAGATGCTCAGGCCCGCGTCGACGACCGTGAAACCCAGCTTTTCCACGGTCGGGTGAAAACCGGAGTCGATGGCGTAGAGGACGTCATGTCCCTGCTCGCGGGCGGCGATCGCGAGCGGGAGTAACGGGTACGTATGTCCGTGCGAGCCTAAGCTCGAGAAGAGAATGCGCACCCGCTCCACAATAGGTGCTTCTTATTTCAGTGGTGTGAGTTCTTCCCACATCGCCGCGACCTCGGACGGTGCCGGCATGGAGGCGATCTCGTCCCGCACCTCTGACGCGGCCCGTTGCAGCTTCGAGTCCTCGATGAGCCGGGTGAGCAGGTCCGCCGTGACTTCTTTCGGCTGTGCGCGGAGCCCGGCGCCGCGTGCGGTGATCGCGGTCGCGTGGACCGTCCGGTCACCCGGCCCGGGCTCGACCAGCTGCGGCACACCGGCTGCGAGCGCGCTGAGGAGCGTTCCCGCGCCACCGTGGTGCACGATGCCGTCGCAGAACGGCAGGACGCGCGGGATCGGCACCCAGCCGACCGTCCTGACGTTGTCCGGCAGGCCTTCCGTGCGCCCCGGCCGCACGAGCACGAACTCGGCGTCGACGTGCTCGGCCGCTCTGGTGACCGCCGCCATCATCCTGCCCGAGCCAGGACCGGGCGCGGTGCTGCGGCTGACGAGGATGCGCGGCTTGCCCGCGGGTTCCGCGAGCCACTGCGGCACCTCACCGTCACCGCTGTAGGCGACGAACCTCATCAGCTCGCCGCCGGGGAACACCGCGAGGCTCTTCGGCGACGTGCGCAGAACCGTTGCGGGAGAACGCACTTCGGCCTTCATCCGCGCGCCGACGGCCCTGGTCAGCTCCAGTCCGTCGAACAGCGAAACGTCGTGGACGACCGAAGGCACGTTCAGCGCGGATCCGGCGGCGGCCAGCGGCTCGTGCACCACGACGTCCGGCTTCCACTTCGCGGCAAGCGCTTGCAGCGGTTCGGTCATCGCGTCGCCGACCGTGCCGAACATCCGCGACACGAAGTCCAGCCTGCCGCTGCCCTGCATTTCCCTCTTGGCCACCAACGGATGCGTGACCATGATGCGCAACGCGATCGGTCCGAACCGGACGTTCGCCGGGACGACGTCCTCGACGTGCAGGCCGGAGTCGCGAACCCGCAGCGCCTCGTCGCCGGTCGCGACCACGACGTCGTGTCCCGCGTCGCGCAGGGCCAGCGCCAACGGCATCAACGGGAAGACGTGACCGAGCAACGGTGCGGCAACCACGAGAACACGCATAGAGCCAGGTTAACCGCAGGTTCTGTGCGGTCGACCACCTCTGCATCACCGACGTGGACTGAGCTAGGGCTCCACCAGCCGTCGCACGGCGTCCTGCACGGCCTGCCTCCGCACCACGTGATCGGGACTGTCGGCCGGAGCGTCGGACCACATCGACGCGATGGCCAGCACCAGCACCAGAACCTGCTCGGCCGAGAACCGCGCCGACACCAGCCCGTCCGCCTGCGCCCGTCGAATGGCCTCGATCTCGCCGGACCGCCTGACCGGTCCCGGCCGTTCCAGCCGGTGCCAGGTCGCGAGCCGCGCGAACTCCGGGTGCTCGTACTGCCGGTCGTACAACCGGGCCGCGTACCCCGGCAGGTCGGCGGCGTCGAAGGGCACGAACGCCGCGTCCACCACCTCGGACTGCACGGCGTCGAACAGCTCTTCCTTGCCGCCGTAGTAGTTGTAGGCGAGGCCCGCCGAACACCCGGCGATGCGTGCGATGCGTTCCATCCGCGCGCCGCCGATCCCGTAGGCCGCGAACTCGACGAACGCGGCGTCCAGCAACCGGCGGCGGGTCTGCTCCCGGTCGCGCCTGGCCATGCCGATCAGGCTAGTGCCGTGGCCGCCACCCTTCGCCGCGTCTTCCGGCGCTCAGCAGGGCACCTCGCGGTACCGGCCCCACGCCCCCCGTACAACCAGTACGGCGACGTGGGGCCGGTACCGCGATGCACCCGTCTGACCGCCGAAATACGGGGCAAAGGCCGACGGCCACGGCACTGCGAAGGGCCGCACCCATGAAGAGTGCGGCCCGTTCGTTCATTCAGTTCACTTGGCCATGTCGAACCAGTTGAAGCCCTCGACCATCTGGCGGGTGGTGTCGCTGACGTAGCGCGGGCCGGTGAGCTCCCAGCGCGTCACCGTGCGGTAGGTGCCCGGCTGCAGCGACTCGTCCTCGCGGGTGTTCTCGTCGTCCTTGACCGGCACGTACTCGTTCAGGACCTTCTTGGTCAGCGTGACGTCGAGCGACTCGTAGGCGGACTGCGTGTAGAGGTAGTCGCCTTGGCCGCTGTCCAGCGCGCGGCCCGGGTCGGCCAGCTTCAACGACACGGTGTTGCCGTTGAACGAGCCCGTCGCGGACACGACCGTGACGATGTGGCCACCGCTGCGCTGCAACGAACCGGCCGTGGGGCCCGCCTTGTAGCGGCCGTACACGAGCTGCAGCGGGCCCTCGTTGAGCTTCTTGGCGAGGTCGCCTGCGAAGTCGGGGTTCTCGTTGGTGCTGACGACACCGCGGGTGGTGGTCCAGCCGGCGTCACGGGCAGGCTTGGTGGCGATGTCCCACGCGGTGCGCAGGTTGGTGAGGTTGGTGCCGCCGTTGTACTTCGAGTCGACGCCGATGCGCCAGATCGAGTTGGTGATGACGCTGTAGTCGTCCTGGTCCTTGGGGTCGAGGTTGCCGACCTTGGTGGTCAGCCAGCCGACCGGGGCGCCCTTCTCGTGGCCCCAGTAGTGCAGGACGTTGTAGAGCGACGTCGGGCCGCAGTAGGCGTTGCCGTCGTTCTCGAGGCCGGCGCGGAACTGGTCCACATCGCTGACGCCGCACTTCTTGACGTTGAACTGCGGGCCCACCAGGTCGGAGGCGCCGACGCACGGCGGCGGGGTGCCGATGACGTCCGCGGAGGCCAGCGGAGCGAAGGCGGTGGCGAGGGTGGCGGTGGCAGCGGCGGCGATCAGAGCGTTGCGGATCATTTCGGTTTCCCCTTTGAGTTCTCGTGTTCCCCTGCGGTGACACAAGATTCGCCGAGGTGAACCCCCAAAGGCATGAGGGGTGATCCCTCAACCTCGAAGCGCGAAAGTTGGGTGTATCAGAGACACCCCCACGTCGCTCCGTCTCAGGCGAGGACTCGGGAAAGGTCCCTGCGACCTGCGATTCCGAGCTTCGTGTAGATCCGGCCGAGGTGGTTCTCGACCGTCTTCGGAGTCACGAACAGCTCCTGCGCGATCTCCCGGTTCGCCCGGCCCGCTGCGGCCAGGTCGGCCACCCTGCGCTCGGACGCCGTCAGTGCCTCGGCACCCAGCACGATCTGCCTGCGCGGCCGGTCACCGAGCGCCTCCAACGCCTCGATCGCCCGCGTTCGCAGCACGGTGGAGCCGCACTCGCCCGCGAGGTCGATGGCCCGGTGCAACGGCTCCCGCGCGTCCGACCGGCGTCGTGCCACGCGCAGCGCCTCGCCGAGGTCGACCAGCGACCGGGCGCGCTCCAGGCGTGACGGTGAGCGCTCCAGCGTGGCCACGGACTCGGTCAGCAGCTCCAGCCGTGAGTCCGCGCAGGTGTGCGCGAGCAGGCGCAGAGCCGCGCCGACCTCGGTCGCGGCACCCCACTTCCGCGCGACGCCGAGCTGCTCGGAGGCCAGCTCCGCGGCGGGTTCGCCGATCTGCAGCAACGCCCGGACGGCCACGCCGCGCCACGGGATCGTCGGCGGATCCACCTGTACCGCGGCCATCGCGTCGCGCTGCCGGTACGCCTCCTCCAGGGCTCGTGGCGCGTCGTTGCGAGCCAGGGCGATCAGGCCCCGGACCTCGTGCAGCCAGATCGTGGGCATCATCGGGGGCGTGTCGGCGAGGTCGAACGCGTCCATCACGGCCTGGGCCGCGGCGACGTCACCGCGTTCGAGTGCCGCGTAGGCCGCGAAGTGCGTCGAGGTGGCCCGCAGCCCGATCACCTGCGACACCGGGTCCTCCTGGGCGATGGCGGCGAGCGCGCCCTCCGCCTCGGCCTCGACGACCTGCATGTTTCCGCAGCGCCAGTTCAGGAACTGCGAGGCGTTGGTGACCATCGCGAACTCGACCGGCGACCCGTGCGCCCGCACCTTGAGCCGCGCCCGTTCGATCTCGCGCCGTGCGACGTCCACGCCGTCCGCGGCCATGAGCGCGAGCAACGCCACGAGCCACGCCACCATCGCGTCCGTGCTGCCCGTCGCGTCGTCGAGATACGCGCCGTTGGCCAGCGCCCGCGTGGCGGTGGCCGCCACCTCGTCGTGGGGCCACACCTCGTAGCGCCCCATCTGCGCGAGGAGGCCGAGCAACGTGCGTTCGTCCGGCGTGCTGCCCGCGAGGTGCGAGTAGGCGCTGAGGTGCGCCGACGCGGTCTGGCGCTGGTCGGGCAGGAACGACCGGAACACCGCCAGCCGTGCCTCCAGGTGCAGCCGCGACTCGCCGTCCGGCCTGGCCGCGATGGCCTCGGTCAGCTCCTCGATGGCCGCTACCGGGCCTTGCAGTACCGCTGTCGCCGACGCCGCTGCCGCCACCAGTTCCGCGTCGGGGAGCCCTGCCGCCGCGGCTTTCAGATGGTGGTGCGCCTTCACCGCGTCGCCGGTGCGCAGCAGCGCCCGTCCGAGCTCGGCTCTCAGCGCGGGGTCGTTCGGGCGTTCGCTCACGGCCCGGTGGAGGTGGGTGGCGGCGGTCTGCGGGTCGCCGGCGGCCATCAGTTGCGACGCGGCCTTGCGCAGTACGTCGGCGGCGTTCGGGAGCGTCCCCTTAGGAGCGTGGACGAGGTGCGCGGCCACCCTGTCGGCGGGTGCGTGCGTCTCCCACAACGCTTTCGCGGCCCGCGCGTGGAGCGAGGCGCGCGCGATCGGTCCGAGGCCGGTCAACACCGCCTCACGCACAACGGGATGCACGAACTCCAGGTACTCACCGGTGACGATCACGTTCGCGGCTGTGAGCGCCTCGACCGCCTTGGGCAGGTCGTCGACGTCCGCGAGAGTCGCGGCCTGCCACGGATCGGCGTGCGACCCGAGGACGGCGATGGCACCCGCGAGCGCCACGGCGTCGGCGGGCAGCCGGCCGAGCGTGGCGCGGAAGACGGTGCTGGGCCCGAGCCCGCTGATCCTGGCGGCCGTGTCCGCGTCGCGCAGGGGCAGCCCGAGTGCCTTGAGCTCGTCGACCAGCACCTGGATGAGGAACGGGTTGCCGCCGCTCGCCGCGTGCAGGGCCTCGACGACCTCGGGATGGCCCCCGACCAGCTCCCCGAGGGCCTCGGAGGTGAGCGGGCGCGGCAGCAACCGGTCCGCGGACAGGCTGAGCTGGGCGAGCGGCCCGGCGTTGTCCGCGGGTGACCGTGTCGCGACGACCAGCGCGATCGGCAGGTCCGCGATCCGGCGTGACAGGTAGACGAGGAACTGCAGCGACGACAGGTCCGCCCAGTGCGCGTCGTCGACCGTGATCAGCAGCGGGCGGGTGGTGGAGAGGTCCACCGCCACCCACCACAACGAGTGCAGCGTCCGCGCCAGTTCGGCCTCGCTCGGGTCCAGCGCCGCGTCGTCGAGTGCCTTCAGCGCCGCCCCGGACGGCCCGGCCAGGATCTTCTCCCGGATCTCGCCCGAGTACCGCGACACCGACCGCTCGACCATCTGCCGGACGACGCCCCACACCATGGCGCTCTCCAGGGCGTCGCCCACAGCCTGCAGACGGCCGAAACCACGCTGTTTGGCCAGCTCGCGGCACTCGTGGACGAGGCGGGTCTTGCCGATGCCCGCACGACCCTCGATGACGACGACACGACCCTCACCACGGGTGGCTGCGTCGAGAGCTTCACGTATGTGCGCGATCTCGGAGTCACGTTCAAGTGGTTCGCGCACGAATTGATCGTAGCGGCCATTCGCTCGGCTACATGGAGGTCATCGACACCGCATCCGGGCGACTTGATGCTCCATTGGTGTGAACGTCAGTTCACGCACCCGGCCTGGGTCGCCGCCTTGCCGCCGAACTGGTCCTCGACGAACTGCTTCGCCTGCGCCGGGTCCGGTGCGAACCCGGACACGCCGCCGCGCTGGACCACGTCGCCGACGGGCAACGTCGCCGTGCGGATCTTCACCGGCCCCTGGAACCGCGCCGCGAAGCCGAGCAGGTCCCAGCCCTGATCGGTCTCGATCGTCCCGCTCACCGCACGGGCGAGCGCCGCCGCGTTGTCCTTGGTGATCTTCGCGGCAAGTCCGGTGAGGAACGCCTGATGCCGCTTGGTCCGGTCGGCGTCGCCGTCCGGCAGGCCGTGCCGTTGCCGCAGGAACGCCAGCGCCTGGTCGCCCGAGATCGTCTGCTTCCCCGCAGGAAGGTCCGCGCCGCTGTTCTTGTCCTTCGTCGCCGCGTTCAGGCACACCTCCACCCCGCCCACGGCGGTGGCGATCCGGCCGAACTCGGACATCTTGATCGCCGCGAAGTGATCGACCCTCGCCCCGGTCAGGTGCTGGACCTCGTCGGTCAGTGCCCGCGGGCCCCCGCGGTAGAGGCCGTTGATCTTGTCGCGGGTCGATCCCAGGTAGATGTCACGCGGCAGCGAGATGACCGCGACAGACCCGTCCGCCTCGAAGCGCGCGAGCACGAGCGCATCGGTGTCGTTCACGTCGTCGGTGCCGATGAGCAGCACGTTCTCGGCCGCTGGAGACGGGAGGGTCGCCGGCGTGGCATCGGTCTTGTGCACGGCCGTCTGGACGACGACGGTCGCTGCTGCTGCGGCCACGGTCAGCGTCGCCACGCCGATGATCATGCCGAGCGGCCTGCGGGCCTTCTTGCGCTTGTGCAGCTCGGCCAGCACGGTCCGGGAGTCGACGCGCTCCTCGGCCTCAGCGGCGATGGCCTGGCGGATCAGGTCGTTCATGAGTGCACCCCCAGAGTGGCGGACCGGGCGATTTCGTGGGCGCGCAACGTCTGCAGCGCGCGAGAGAGTTGGCTGCGCACGGTGGATTCCCCGCAGCCCAGCACCTGTGCGATCTCCGCGTCGGAGCAGTCCTCGTAGAACCGCATCACCAACGCCGCACGTTGCTTGCGCGGCAACACGGCGATCCGCGCGCGCATGGCATCCCGTTCGGCGTGCGCGTCGGCCGGGTCGGCCACGGACGGCACGCGCTGGGCGAGCTCGCTCCGTTCGACCGCGATCTCCCGTGCGGCCTTGCGGTGCCGCCACGACAGGTAGTCGTTGGTCACCATGCGCTTCACGTAGAGATAGGGAGCGTCCATCGCTCCGATGCGCTCCCACTTGTTCTGCGCCCGCATGAGCACGTTCTGCACGATGTCCTGCGCAAGATGCTTGTCGCAGGTGATCGCGGTGGCATACCTGAGCAGCCGGTCGAGCCGTTCAGCGACGAACTGGTCGAACCCCACGCCGCCCCCTTCGTGTCCATGGTCTCTGACGGCTTGGGAAACCCCCTCGGCCCCGCCATCCGCTGCATCAGGTTTTGTGGTCCGGACCACAGATGTCTCGGTTCGGACGGATTTCGGCGTGAAGCCTTTTCACGTTCACGTCCATCCGTGAGCCTGCACCCATGCGCATCATCCCTGCACTCGCGCTGTTGTCGCTGCTGCTCGTCCCTGTCGACGCGCAGGCGGCACCCAACGGCTCGTACTACCTGCAAAGCGCCGTGACCGGCCAGAACGCCGCCGTCTCCGGCTCATCCGTGGTCCAGCACCGCCCCAAGGGCAACGAGGACCGCCAGCAGTTCACCTGGAACGGCAGCACGCTCTCCGAGGGCGGCCAGTGCCTCGGCCGCTCCGGCGACGCCGCCCAGATGGTCAGTTGCTCGAGCGCGGACGCCCAGTGGGTCGCCACCCTCGACGACCAGGACCGCTACCGCCTCAAGGACCCCGGTTCCGCGCGCTACCTGATCGCGTCCGGCACCGACCAGGTCCGCGTGGGCACCGGCAACGACACGTGGTTCCTCACCCCGGTCACCCCTGTCCGCGCCCAGCCCCAGAACGACCCGCGCCTGGACGAGATGACCTTCCTGACCGCCCACAACGCCTACGCGAACGGCGTCGACGGCGGCTTCACCTTCGGCAACATCGCCCCGAACCAGTCCCGCGGCATCGTGCAACAGCTGAACGACGGCGTCCGCGGCTTCATGCTCGACATCCACCAGACGTCCGACGGCGCGATCCTCTGCCACAACAGCTGCACCCTCGTCAGCAAACCAGTCGCCCTCGGTGTCGACCTCCAGCGCATCGTCGACTTCCTGAAGTCACGCCCCACCGAGATCGTCACCGTGTTCCTCGAGGACTACGTGGACGCCAACACCCTGCGTTCCTCTCTCGCGTCCGTGAACGGCCTCAACGACGTGCTGTACCGAGCCGAGGGTGTGCGCGATAACGGCTGGCCGACGTTGTCCCAGATGAGGGCCAACGGCAAACGGCTGCTCATCTTCACCGACCACGGCAAGGACGGCCGCGACGACAGCGGCGTCCTCTACCAGCGCGACTGGACCGTCGAGAACTACTGGTCCATGGGCTCGGGCACCGGCACGTCCGACTGGTCCTGCTACTCCCGCTGGAGCGAGAAGCCGCTCACCGCAACGGAAGCGAACTTCCGCCCGCTGTTCGTCATGAACCACTTCCGCGACGTCCCGATGGAAGGCACCGTCTCGACCGACAACTCCAAGGCCGCCGACCGTGCCCGCCGCTTCTGCGAGCCGGCGGCCCGCAAGACCCCGAACTACCTGGCCGTCGACTTCTACCAGCTGAACACGCCGCAGCTCCCGTCCGAACGCCACCCGTCCGGCACCGGATCCGTCGCACTGGCAGCGGCATCGACCCTGTGCCTGGACAACAACGCCGGCGGCACCACCAACGGCAACCCCGTCCAGATCTGGACGTGCAACAACTCCTACGCCCAGAAGTGGCGCGTCGTCGCCGACGGCACCATCGCCATCGCCGGCAAGTGCCTCGACGTGAACGGCAGCGGCACCACCAACGGCACGATCGTCCAGCTGTGGGAGTGCAACGGCACCGGCGCGCAGCAGTGGCGCGTCAGGTCCGACGGTTCCGTGCAGAACCCGCAGTCGGGACTGTGCCTGGACGACCCCGGCGCGTCGACGACCCCGGGCACGCGGCTGAACATCTGGTCCTGCAACGGTTCCGCGGCCCAGTCCTGGCGGTTCCTCTAAGCCTTGCGGGCCAGTCCGACGTAGACGTCCTCCGGGCCACCTTCTCCGGCCGGGCCGAGTTCCGGGTGCCACGACGGCGCCGGCACGACGCCCGGCTGGAGGACCTCCATGCCCGCGAACATCGGCTCGAACTCCGACAGGGCGCGGAAGTACATCGGGTCGCGGCTGTTCTTCATGGCCTCGACGACCGCGCCCATCTCGGCGGGCTTGAAGTCCGCGGTCAGGTGCGACAGGGCGAACAGGCTGCCGGCCGGCATGGCGTCGCGGTAGCGGGCCACGACCTCGGCCGGGCCCTTCGCGTCCGAGACGAAGTGCAGCACGGCGACCATGAGCAGGCCGACGGGCTTGGAGAAGTCGATCAGGTCCTTGACGACCGGGTCGGAGAGGACGTCCTCCGGCCTGCACATGTCGGCCTGGACGACGCCCGCGTTGTCGTTGCCCTCCAGGATGAGCTGGCTGTGGGAGACCGCGACCTCGTCGTAGTCCACGTAGACCACGCGCGCGTCGGGGTTCTCGGCCTGCACGATCTCGTGGACGTTGCCGACGGTCGGGATGCCCGAGCCGAGGTCGAGGAACTGGGTGATGCCCTGCTCCATCATCAGCAGGACGGCGCGGCGCATGAACGAGCGGTTCGACGAGGCGATGGCGCGGCCTTCGCGCAGGACCTGCAGCACCTTCTCGCCGACCATGCGGTCCGAGGCGAAGTTGTGGCCACCTCCCAGCAGGAAGTCGTAGACGCGCGCGGCGCTCGGCACGTCCGTGTTGATTCCTGCGGGCACCCACGAGAAAGGCTCGGCCATGGCGCAGAACCTACCTGTTTGCCCGCAAGCGTGTATCGGCCCGGATCGGGTGAAGATGTCAGGGACAGCGCGCGAAACGGGCCGAGATCTGCTCTACCAGCGCGGACGCTCCGGCCGCCCGTGCCTCGTGGTCCAGCCAGCGCAGGTGGTCGTCGGCGCGCGCTGAACGCAGGTTGCCCGCCGCTGCCACGGCTTGCGCGGCGAATTCGCCGGCAGCGGCCGCCTTGCCGAGCGCGAGATGGTTGCGGGCCAACGCCGTCAGCGCCAGCACGTGGTCACGGACGCGGTCAGAGCCATACGTGCCAACCAATGTCGTGAGCGACGCGATCGCCTGGGAGGGATCGGACAGGTCCCGCCGGTCGGCCCACGAGTTGTGCGCCGCCACGAAACCGAGCTGGAACGCCTTCAAAGCGTCGTCGGGTGCGTTGTGGTGCAGGAACATCCGGCCCGCACAGGTCAGCACCGAGGCGATCAGCGACTCGTCCTCCGCTTGCCTGGCCAGCGTCAACGCGCGCGTGAAGTGCGGCAGCGCGACGCCCGGCATCCCGCTGTCGAACGCGGTGCAGCCGGCCAGTTCGTGCACCTCCGCGACGGCCGTCCACATCGCCGCGTCACCGACCACGATGAACGGCTCGACACGGGCGAGGTGCTCCAACACCGAGGTGTGGCAGACGATTCCGCCGTACCGCTGGTCCAGCGTCCGCAACGCCGACGTCCGCGCCCGCACGTCGGCCGGGTCGAGAGATCCGACCGGCACGGAACCGGGCAGCCAGTCGAGCGTCGGCGCACCGACGGTGATCCGAGCCGCGTGTTCCAGGAAGTCCTGCCGCACAGCGACATCCGTCCGCACCAACGATGCGTCGAACCCGTCGGCCAGAGCAACTTCGTACCAGCGCTGAGCTTCCGCAGGTGAGCCGAGTGCGAACAGCACCTGCGCAAGGCGCACCGAGGCGTCACCGAGGCCTTGGTCGGCGGCGACGCGGAAGTACCTGGCGGCCTCGTGCAGGTTCCCGGCCCGTTCCGCCGCCTCTCCCGCGCGGTAGAGCCGTTCGACCGCCTCGTCCAGCTCGAACTCGCGCAGCAGCCGCTCAGTCATTCCGAACCTCCGAGAATCCGTCGCAGCTCGTCGCGGCCACGAGAGAGATGCGTCCGCACGGTCGACTCACTGACCATCAGCACCGACGCGATCTCGCTGACCGGGTAGCCGAGCAGGTGGTGCAACGCCACGACCTCGCGATGCCGAGGGGTGAGCTCGCGCAGGGCCGAGTGCACCGCCTCCACCTCGTGGACCTGCTCCACAACGTCCACGACGGCGAGCAGCGGAGTCTCGTGCTGTTGCCGCTGCTGCCACCGTCGCATCAGCCTGATGGCGACCTTCAGCACCCACGCCTCGGGCTTGTCGTACGCGTGGATGTCGTGCCAACGGTGCCGTGCGATCACCAACGCATCCTGTGCGACGTCCTCCACGACGCGCGTGTCTCCGGTCAACGCGGTCAGCGTCCTGGTCAGCACGGGCAGGCAGGTGCGGAAGAACTCGGCGAAGCCCTGATCCGGCTCCGGTGTGCTCAACGGCCTTCCCTTCAGCGTCCGCTCGGGTCGTTCACCGCCCGCAGGCGACCTTCACCGGTAACAGGCGCTGAAACCAGGAAAGGCTGAGTCCGACATGCATGTTCACCCGTTCAGCCTCATTGGCCGTGTAGTCAAGCTGTGACATCCACACACACGAATGACCCGGTAGAGCGAACATCCCTTGTGGACAGTGGCACGCTGCAACGATCGGATCTAAACCCGATTCCACGGAAGGAAAAGCGATTCACCCGAATTGGGAACAACGCTCTACGGAACGCAGCGGGCAACCGTCATCAAGCGGCCAAACTCGCGAGGCAAGTTCACCGGAAAGTGCGACAAGTGGTTACGCGTAAGTGGTGCACGACGGGCAGATCTGCGGAAACGGTGGCATTTTCCACATTCCCGCAGTGTGCCCCGTCCCTGCTGCCTAGGAGCGTCAACTCGTGAAACGCCCGCTCGCCGCCGCGCTCGCCGCGCTGGTGGCCGCTTCGTCCGCCGTGGTCGTACCGGCCACAGCGCATGCCGGTCCCGGTGACGGCTCGCTGACCGTGAAGGTCATTCGTGACGTCAACGGAAACGGCAACTACGACGCCGCCGTCGAGGTGCCGGTCCAAGGCGCTTCGGTGCTCGTCACCGACGCCGCGGGCAAGACCGCGACCGGCACGACGGACGCGTCCGGCAGCGTCGCGGTCGGCCTCGGCCCGGTGAGCGGCGGCAAGTACCGCGTGCAGGTCAACCCACCGGTGGGCAGCGTGCTGCAGCCGGCCCCCGCGGGCGGCACGCTCGAGAGCAACACGGCCTTCGTGGACGTCACCGGCGGTAAGGCCGCCGTCGTCACCACGGGCCTGTGGAACCCGGCGGACTACTGCCAGGCCAACCCGACCCTGGTGACCTCCTGCATGCGCGCCACGCGCAAGCAGGACGGCAGCAGCAACGTCAACAACGGGTCGCGTTCGCTGGTGACGTTCCCGTTCAACCAGCGCGGTGAGGCCAACCCGGCGCAGATCGCCAGCCAGGGCGCGACCGGCACCGTCTTCGGCATCGGCTACCGCAAGCAGGACAAGCGGATCTTCTCCTCGGCCTTCGCCAAGCGGCTCGCCGACTACGGGCCGGCAGGACCGGGCGGCATCTACGTGACCCCGGCCGGTGGCGGCGCGACGACGACGTTCGCCACCGTGCCGAACGCCGACGGCCCCGCGCAGCACAACCACGCCACCAACTTCGACGGCCCGTTCTTCGCCGGTGTCGGCAAGGAGGCTCTCGGCGGCCTCGAGCTCACCGAGGACGGCAGCGAGCTCTACGTCGTGAACCTGGCCGACAAGAAGCTCTACGCCTTCGACGCGACCGGTGCGACGGCGAGCGCCCCCAAGGGTTCCTGGGCGATCCCCGCAACCGCTTGCGCGAACGCGGCCGACTGGCGTCCCGGCGCGCTCGGCATCCGCGACGGCAAGATCTACGTCGGTGGTGTCTGCTCGGCGCAGTCCAGCCAGAACCGCAACGACCTGCGCGGCGTCGTGATGACGTTCGCGGGCGGCGCGTTCAGCGCGCCGATCGTCAACAAGGTGCTGACCTTCGAACGCGGTTTCGCCAAGGAGACCCGGCCGAGCAGCAACAAGTGGTACCCCTGGACCGACAACTGGGGCGCCACCGAGCTCGACGACCGGCACGAGACCTACCCGGAGCCGTTGCTCACCGACATCGGCATCGAGAACAACGGCGACCTGGTGCTCGACTTCCGCGACCGGTTCGCCGACCAGGGCGGGTACAAGATCCCGGCGCCGGACGGTTCCGGTGGCAACCACGAGAACATGTCCGGTGGCGACCTGAACCGGGCGTGCCTCGTGGGTGGCGCGTACGTCTGGGAAGGAAGCTCGGCAGCCTGCCCGAACCACAACCAGGGCTGGAACGGCGGCAACGAACCCCTCAGCGTCCTCGAGTACTACCCCGGCGAGTTCTGGGGCGTGGCGCACCAGGAGAGCTCGCAGGGCGCCCTCGCGCTCGTCTACGGCGAGGCGCGGATGCCGGCGGTCGTGCTCGACCCCATCGCCGTGCGCTCGACGGGTGTCGGCTGGTTCGACCGCACCACCGGCGAGATGCAGCGGGACGACCACAGCCACAGCTACCAGATCACCAAGCTGGAGACCGACGGCAGCGAGGGCTGGGGCAAGGCGAACGGCCTCGGCGACCTGGAAGCGCTCTGCGACCTGGCGCCGGTTCAGCTCGGCAACCGCGTCTGGTTCGACACCGACGCCGACGGCGTCCAGGACGGTGACGAGCCCGCGCTCGCGGGTGTCACGGTCACCGCGACGCCGTGCGCTGGTGGCGCGGCACTTCCGGTGAAGACCACTAACGCCAAGGGCGAGTACTACTTCGGCGCGGCCGACGGCCTGAAGCCGGAGACCTGCTACAACCTCGCGTTCAGCTTCAGCAACGTGAACGTGACGGGGCTGCCCGGCAACCCGAACAAGGCGGACCTGAAGTGGACCACCAAGGAGGCCGGTCCCGACCGGGTCATCGACTCCAATGTGGACGCTGCGGGCAAGACCCAGGTGACCACCGGCAAGGCAGGCACCGCGGATCACACGATCGACGCGGGCGTCAACGCCAAGGTCACCAACAAGCTCGGTGACCTCGTGTGGGTCGACACCAACCGCAACGGCGTCCAGGACACCGGCGAACCCGGCGTTCAGGGCGCCACGGTGGTGCTGAAGAAGGGTGACGGCACTCCGGTCGGCACCCCGAAGCAGACCGACGCGCAGGGCAAGTACTTCTTCGACAACCTCGACGACGGCGTCTACAAGGTGTGCTTCGACCTGTCGACGTTGCCCCCCCAGTACGCCGGATATGTGCTGACGGGCAAGGACCAGGGCGGCGACGACGCGAAGGACTCGGACGCCGATCCCGCCGACGGCTGCACGGCCACCACGACGCTGGGTGCGGCCAAGCGCGAGGACCTGACCCTCGACGCCGGCATTTCCCCGCCCAACAACAAGGTCGGTGACTTCGTCTGGAAGGACACCAACCGCAACGGCCTGCAGGACGGTGACGAGCCGGGTGTGCCGGGCGTGACCGTGACGCTGAAGGACGGAACGGGCGCGCCGGTCGGCACCGCGAAGCAGACCGACCCGCAAGGCAAGTACCTGTTCGACAACCTGGCCGACGGCACCTACCAGGTGTGCTTCGACATCTCGACCGCTCCGGCCGAGTACGCGGGCTACCTGCTGACGCGCCCGAACGCCGGTGGTGACGACGCCAAGGACTCCGACGCCGACCCGACGTCGAAGTGCTCGCAGACCACCACTGTCGGCCCTCAGAAGCGTGAGGACCTCACGCTCGACGCGGGTATCAGGCCGCCGAACAAGCTCGGTGACTACGTGTGGATCGACACGAACAAGAACGGTCTGCAGGACGACGGCGAACAGCCGGTGCCGAACGTGCCGGTGAAGCTCTCCGACGGCAAGACGACCACGACGGGTGCGGACGGCAAGTACGTCTTCGACAAGCTGCCGGACGGCAAGTACACCGTCTGCTTCGACATCGCGAACCTGCCGGCGCCGGTGAAGGACTTCCAGGTCACCAAGCCCAACGGTGGCGATGATGCGAAGGACTCGGACGCCGACCCCGCAACGGGTTGTGCACCCGAGGTCGAGCTGAACGTCGACAAGCCGGAAGACCTGACCATCGACATGGGTCTGGTCCCCGCGGTCAACCGTCTTGGCGACTACGTGTGGATCGACGTCAACAAGGACGGTCTGCAGGACGCGTCGGACATCCCGGTCGAGGGCGTCACGGCGAAGTTGAGCACTGGTGCGACCACGAAGACGGATGCCCAGGGCAAGTACCTGTTCAACGACCTGCCCGACGGCACCTACAAGGTCTGCTTCGACGTCGCCAACCTGCCTGCCGCGGTGAAGGACTACAAGGTCACCACGCAGAACACGGGCGGTGACGACGCCAAGGACTCCGACGCGGACGCTCAGGGCTGCACGGCGGAAACCACGCTGGGCAGCGGAAAGCGTGAGGACCTCACGCTCGACATGGGCCTGGTCTCCCCGCCGAACAAGCTGGGTGACTACGTCTGGGTCGACACCAACCGCAACGGTGTCCAGGACGGCGACGAGCCGGGCGTGCCGGGTGTGACCGTGAAGCTGGGCGACAAGACCACGCAGACCGGTCCGGACGGCGAGTACCTCTTCGACGACCTGTCCGACGGCACGTACAAGGTGTGCTTCGACATCGCGAACATGCCGGCGCCGTACCAGAGCTACCTGGTGACGAAGCCGAACGCGGGTGGCGACGACGCGAAGGACTCCGACGCAGGTGCTGACGGTTGTACGCCGGACACCTTGCTCGGCAGTGCCAAGCGCGAGGACCTGACGCTCGACCTGGGCATCAGGCCGCCGAACAAGCTCGGCGACACGGTCTGGCGTGACGACAACAAGAACGGCGTGCAGGACCCGAACGAGCCCGGTGTGCCCGGCGTGACGGTCAAGGTCGGCGACAAGACCACGCAGACCAACGGTGACGGCAAGTACGAGTTCCCGAACCTGCCTGATGGCAAGTACGTGGTGTGCTTCGACATCGCGAACATGCCCGACGCGGTGAAGGACTACGTGCCGACGACGCCGAACGCCGGCGGCGACGACGCCCCAGAGCCTGATCAGCACGATTCGGATGCCGACGTGGCAACGGGGTGCGCGCCCGAGGTCGAGCTGAACGCCGACAAGCCGGAGGACCCGACGATCGACATGGGTCTGGTTCCGCCGGTGAACCGTCTCGGTGACTACGTGTGGGTCGACGTGAACAAGGACGGCCTGCAGGACGCCTCCGACATCCCGGTCGAGGGCGTGACGGCCAAGTTGAACACCGGCGCGACCACGAAGACGGACGCGCAGGGCAAGTACCTGTTCAACGACCTGCCGAACGGCACCTACAAGGTGTGCTTCGATCTCGCGAACCTGCCTGCGGGCGTGGCGGACTACAAGGTCACGACGCAGAACGCCGGTGGCGACGACGCGAAGGACTCCGACGCGGGCGCCGACGGTTGTACGGCGGAAACCACGCTGGGCGTGGGGAAGCGCGTCGACCTGACCCTGGACATGGGTCTGGTCTCGCCGCCGAACAAGCTCGGCGACTACGTCTGGCAGGACAACAACAAGAACGGCGTGCAGGACGACGGCGAGCCCGGCGTTCCGAACGTGCCGGTCAAGTTGTCCGACGGTCAGACGACCACGACGGGTCCGGACGGCAAGTACGTCTTCGGCGACCTGCCCGACGGCAAGTACGCGGTGTGCTTCGGCCCGATGCCGGACGCGGTGAAGGACTTCGTGTTCACCACGCCGAACGCGGGCTCGGACGATGCCAAGGACTCGGACGCCGACCCGGACAAGGGCTGCACCCCTGAGGTGGAGCTCGGTGTCGGCAAGCGCGAGAACCTGACGCTCGACGCCGGCATCCACCCGCCGGCCAACGGTGTCGGCAACTACGTGTGGATCGACGCCGACAAGAACGGCCTGCAGGACGAGGGTGAGAAGCCTGTCGAGGGCGTCACCGCGATCCTGAAGGACGCTCAGGGCAAGGAGCTCGGCACCCAGAAGACCGGGCCCGACGGGAAGTACTACTTCACCGACGGGTTGCCGGACGGCACGTACCAGGTGTGCTTCGACCTCAAGAACATGCCCGCGGCCGTGGCGGACTACGTCGTCACGAAGCCTCGTGCCGGCAAGGCCGACGTCGACTCCGATGTGGACCCGGCGACGGGCTGCACGCTGACCACCACGGTCGGCGTCGGCAAGCGTCGTGACTACACGCTCGACATGGGTCTGTACGCGCCGCCGAACAGGATCGGCGACCTGGTGTGGTCCGACACGAACCGCAACGGCGTGCAGGATCCGGGCGAGCCCGGTGTGCCTGGTGTGCCGGTCAAGCTGGTCGACAAGGACGGCAAATCCGTCGGCGACCCGGTGAAGACCGACAAGAACGGCAAGTACGAGTTCCCGAACATCCCGGACGGCACCTACAAGGTGTGCTTCGAGATGGGTGCGCTGCCGGGTGCCTACGCCGGATACCTCGCGACGAAGCCGAACGCGGGCTCCGACGACGCCAAGGACTCCGACGTGGAACTCGCGTCCGGGTGCACGCCGCCGGTGACCGTGGGCGTGGGCAAGAGGGAGAACCTGACCCTCGACCTCGGCCTGGTCTCGCCGACCAACCGCGTTGGTGACTTCGGCTGGTACGACAACAACTCCAACGGGGTGCAGGACGCGGACGAGCCGGGTGTTCCGGATCTGCCGGTGTACCTGCAGGACGGTGCCGGCAAGCCGGTGGCGGACTCCAAGACCGACAAGGACGGCATGTACCTGTTCACCGACCTGCCGGACGGTGAGTACAAGGTCTGCTTCAACGCCGATCCGAAGTCTGGTCTGGTGGCCGGCCGCCAGTTGACCAAGGCGCACGTCGGTGACGACGCCAAGGACTCGGACGCCGACCCGGCGACCGGGTGCACGCACGTCACCAAGCTGGGCAAGGACAAGCGGGTCGACCTCACGCTCGACGCGGGTCTGCTGCCCAAGCCGGTGGCACCGGCGCTGGCCAGCACGGGTGCCGCGATGTGGGCATCGCTCAGCAGCGGTCTGGCCCTGCTGCTCGCCGGTGCGTTCATGACGCTGATGGCACGGCGACGCAGGTCCTGATGTGAGGTGAACGGCAGAGCTGCCCCCGGCCTTCGCCGCCGGGGGGAGCTCTGTGCCTGCTAGGGAAGGAGGTGCCGGAACGCGGCGACGAGCAGCATGCGCTGCTGGTCGACGTCCAGCCCTTCGTCGATCTCCTCGTCCGGGAGGAACTCCTTGTTGCTGTAGGGGCCGCGAGGGCCGAACGACTCGACGCGGACCGCGATGTCGACCAGGTCGGACACCAGTTCCACGGTGGACTGGTCGTCCGGGATCGGCTCGTTCTGCTGGAACAGCTCGTAGGAGAACCGCATCCCGATCGCGCCGTCGAAGGTGGCCTGCTCGGTCGGCAGCCGCAACGCCTTGAACACCGCCCGGTACAGGTCGGCGCCGGTCAGGTGCAGTGGTGTCATGACGACGTGCGTCACGCCGAGGTCGTGGCTGCGCACCGAGATCGCGACGGTCGGGCCGCCCGTTGTCGGCGGCACCGGTTGCGGGAACACGGGAAGCTCCGACTTGCGGTCCGCGCGCCAGGTCGCGACCAGGCGGTCGGGAGCCTCCACGAGGTCGATGTGCTTGCGCGGCGCGAGAAGCGGCGGCAGCGGTTCCTCGTCGAGCCGCACGATGAACAGAAAGGCGCGGCGACGCGAGATCTCGAGGTTGAACGCGGCGGTCCACTCCTCGGTGACCCAGTCGCGTTGCGGTGTGTTCGCCGACCACAGCAGGACGTAGTAGTCCGACGTGGCCAACGCGTTGTTGATGGCGGTGACCACGTTGGCGCCCGGCGCGATCTCGTTCTCGTCGAGATAGGCGTTGACGTTGCGCTCTTCCAGTTCGGCACGCAGCTGCTCGGCGTGCGGGCGGTCCTTGCCGGCGAACGACAGGAACACTTTGGGACGGGTCTCGAGCGGCACGGGTTCTCCGTTCTTCCTGAGTCTTCTGCGGAGCGGGCCCGCCTTGGTCTGAACGCCCGCGTCGCCGTAGAGCGACCAGCACGCCCAGTCCGCCGGGTGCCGGTCGGCGACCGATCTCAGCGCGTGCTGCAGGGCGCGGTCGCGGGGCAGTGTGGCCAGGTTCCGGTCGAACGCGTCGAGCACCTTCTGCGCGACCTCCGCCTCGGCCAGCCATCGCGCAGCCACCACCGCTCCGGCGCCCGCGATGATGGCCGAACGCACGAAGCCGACCTTCTCGTCGCGGCCCCGCTGCTGGGTCATGCCGGACTCGCAGGCACCGAGCACCACCGTGCCGCACGTGCTGAAGTCCATGCTTCCCAACGCTTCCGCGGACACCTTCTCCTTGCCGAACTTCAGCCAGGACTGGTCGGGGTCCCTGCGGTCGTGCGTGCCGTGGGCGTCGATGCGGACGCGGTGGAAGCGGTGCTCCTTCAGGGTGCGTTCGAGTTCCGCGGCCTCGCTGAACCTCGCGCCTTCGGTGGTGGCCCTGCGCAGGGCCGGGTCGGGGCTGAAGATCGCCGTCTCGTCGCCTCTCTGCCTGCGGGAGCGGCGGTGCAGCGGTGGCAGGGCCGAGAGGCACGGCAGGTGGGACAGGGCGTGCGTGAGGCCGAGGTACAGCCTGGTGCCGGGGACCGGGAGTCCGGCCAGCGGGATGTCCGCCAGCACGTCTCCTGCCACCACGGCGATTCTGGTGGCCTGCGCGGGCAGCGCCCTGATCACGTCTTCCAGCCCGATCAGGCTGGTCAGCTCGGTGAGCAGGGAACCGAGGATCGCCGGGTTGTACCTGGGGTTCCACGCTTTGAGCTCGCGGATCGTCTCGGTGAGCCGGCTGACGTGGACGTCGGTGGCGATGTACGTGATCCCGCGGCCGATGATCACGTGGTGCAGCTGGTCCGGTGTCGCGTGCATCATCCACACGACCTGGTCGCGGGGCAGGCGCCTGGTCGTCCTGCGCAGCCAGCGGTCGGCCGCGCGCAGGTCGGTGAACCTGGGCAGGTCGCGGGGTTCGGTCAGGATCGTGGCGCCTCGGGCCGCTTCGATCGCGACCGCCAGCGCTGCCAGCGCTTTCTTGCCGTCGCGGCGAACTCGGCGGACCGCGGCCAGCACCCGGCCGTCGTGCTCGTCCCGTGCGGCGCGCAGCATCCGGAGCTTGACGCTGGGGCTGTCCTGGTGGTCGGCGATGTCCTCTTCGATGTGATGGGACTCGTTCCAGTACTTCGCCGCCTGATCTTCGTCCCTCGCGTCGGCGAAGGTGTCGCCGAGCTTCCTGAGCGCCAGCGCTTTGAGCTCGGCGTGTTCGGTGCGGGTCGCCGCCTGGTGGAAGAGCCGGGCGGCGTGGTCGAGCCGCCCCCTGGCGTAGGCGAGCTCGGCCGCGGTCAGGTGCCAGAGCGCCGAAGTTCCTTCGCCCAGCATGCCTTCCGCCTTGATCAGCTCGTCGTCGGCGATCAGGCGGCGGACGTGGTCGAGGCGGCGTTCCGGGTTGAGCGCCTGGGTGGCGTCGGGGAGTTTCGCGAGCACTTCCGGGCCTGCCGCGGCCACCAGCAACGGGAAGAGTCTGCGCGCTGTGCCCGCCTGCTTCGTGAGGACGAGCAGGACGGTCAGCTCGTAGAGGACGGCGAACCGCAGTGAGGGCTCGATCTCGTAGCTGGTGGCGCACCTCGTCATCAGCGCCAGGGCTTCCTCGTACCGGACGTCGCGCCGCAGGACCGTGGACCGCAGGAGGAACTCGGCCGGGGTGCGCGGGGTCTGGTCGCCGGCCTTCGAGACGTGGGTGCCTCTGCGCACGTCGAGGAGGAGCCGGTCGTTGCCGATGGCTTCCAGGTACTCGCGGTGGCCCGCACGGCGGAAGTGGCGTTCGGCGGCGTCGAGCTCGCTTTCCGCGGTGGGGTAGTCGTACCGATCGGCGGCGGCCAGTGCGGCGACGCGGGCGAGCATCGCCTGCTGCAGTTCGGTGAGGTCTCGCCTGCGCAGCTCTCTCACCTCCTGCGCGGCTTTGGCGTGATCCGTTGCGGCACTGCGGATCTGGGCGCGCAGGACGCGCAGCTCGGTGTCGTCGGTGGTGAGGTAGGCGTCGCAGCGTTGGGCGGCCTTGGCGATCGCGCCCATGTTCAGCAGCGTGGCGCAGTGGTCGTGGGCGATGATCCGGCTGATCTTGGCGGCTTCCGCGTAGGCGTGGTCGACCCCGTGCACGTCACCGCGCCTGGCGGCGGCCTGGGCGGTTCTGATCGCGTTGGCGAGGGGTGTGCCGGGCTCGAGTTCCATTCAGTCCCCGCAGCCGTTCGCGGTGTCGTCCTCCGGGCAGATCAGCACGATCCGCGCGGCAGGACCGTTCGGCTTCGCCGGACCGGTGGTGGCCGGGGCGCCGGAGTTCAGCGTGATCACGATGTTGAGGCTGGTGGGCACGCCGATCCTCGGTGGCGTGTCGACCTTCGACCACTCGACGTTGCGGTAGACCCTGACGTCCGCCGGGACCGGTTGCTGCTTCTCCGCGGTGACTTCCCGGACGGTGACGGTCATGTTCTGCTGCAACGCGTCGGCTACGACCGGACCGTCCTTCGTGCCCAGTGTCGCGCGGAAGCTCTCGTTGAGGTAGAACGTGGTGCCGGGGGAGTTGAGCACCTCGCCCAGCGTGGCTTTCCCGGTGCTGACGCGGTGCAGTGGCGACTTGTCGACGTGGATGGCCTTGCCGTCGGTGATGCGCATCGTGGTGTCGCCGTCCAGAGCCTCGCGGACCCTGGTGGACCACTGATGTCCTGATGGGCTCAGGAAGATCTCGTTCTTGCCGATCATGGCGCCGACGTCGCCGAACTGCACTGCTCGCAGGAGCCCGTCCGGTTCGCCCGGCTTGGCGAGTGCGCTGGCGATCTCGCGGAGCATGGCCGCGCCTTCTTCGGCGCCGTTGTGGCCCAGCAGGGGATCGGCGCTGGAGACGGTGACATGATCCTTGTCGACGTACAGCGAGGACGACTTGCCGTCAGGGGTGTGGACCTGGATCGGGGTGCCCGTTGGAGGGCTGTTGCTGAACCGAGCTTCCGGCGGGCCGTCCCGGGTGGGGGTCAGCGTCATGTAGTCGCCGGTGGGCGGGGCTCGCGGGTTCAGTTCGGCCAGCAGATGGGTCGTGATGCCCTGTGCGTCCTGAACGCCTACGCGGAGGGCGAATCCGTCCGCCGGGGCGTCGGGTCCGACCGTGAGCCACGGGTCGTCCTTGTCGCCGATGCGGTGCTGCGTCTGGCCGTTCGCGTCGCGCTGGCTGTAGAAGACGTTCTCGTTGATGCTCTTGCCGCGCTGGATCGGTTGCAGCGCCTGGATCATGCGGTGGACCAGGCCTTTGGTCCAGCTGAGGGAGATGCGTGACCGTATCTTGCCGGCGGTGAGGGTGCCGAGGTGGTTGCCCTGGTAGTCGACGCGGTAGTCGATCTTTCCCTGCTCGGCCTTGAGGGTGGTGGCGAGCCGGCGCACGGTCGTGGCCGGCTGCATGACTTTCAGCTCACCCAACGGGATGACCTCGCGGCCGGTTGCCGCTGTCGTGGTGCTGGCTGTCCCGTTGGAGGTGGTGATGGTGCGCTCGACGCGGTCGACGACCTCGTGCTGGTTGCCGACGGTGAGCTTGGTGATCTTGCCGTTGCCGTTGTTCAGCGTGGAGGACTTGTCCATCGGTCCGGCGCGCCGGACCTGCTCCGGGAGGTCGGCTTTGTAGCCGTCTCCGATGCGGGTGATCCCGTCGCCGAGCGAGACGCCGCCGCGCACGCCGTAGAAGCCGCAGTTCTTGTAGGCCTTGGAGGGCTTGGTCAGCACGGCTTCCTGCCGGGCTGACGGCGGCTGGACCGGGCGGATGTCGCTGCGTTCCTTGAGGTCTGTGCGTTCCTGGTACCAGTCCGCGAACTTGAGGGTGTTCTTCGGTTCGGTCTCGGGGAGCTTCTTCCCCTTGCTCTGCAACCACTCCAGCGCGCCGCTCCAGCGCATGATCTGGTCGAGCCGCGCGTACTGGGCCTCGTGGTCGGCGACCTCCTGGTAGTGCTCGTCCCACCACCGCAGGCCTCTGCCGAACGCGTAGCTGGGCTCGACCTCGCCCTCCGCGCCGTCGGACCGGGAGAACAGCCGGGTGGACTGGGCGCCCAGCGAGGCCCTGTCGTTCGTGAAGTCGAACGCGTCGTCGTTCTGCCCGAACCAGAGCCTGCCGCTTTCCGCGCCGGGGCTGGTCGCGCAGTGGGCCGGTGGTGTGACGGCCTCGCTGTCCGGCACGAACCCGGTGATCGCGGGGACACCGTCGCCCACGCCGTCCACCCACTGCTTGGCGATGAGGTCGGTGTAGAAGAGGGTCATGCCGACTTCGGTGCCCTCGATGCCGCCCTCGTAGCGCGCCTCGTTGTAGAGCGGGCGGCCGCGCAGGACGTTGAGCATCGTCCACAGGTCGGTGCGGTCCGCGGGGAGGCCGCCGGCTTTCAGCTCCTCCGGTGTGGCCTGGTCGAACAGTCCTGCCTCGATGAGTTCCCGGTCGGCCTGTCCGGCGAGGAGCTCGTCGATCGTCTGCTGGGGAACGTTCTTGAGCGTTGCGTCGATGTCTTCGCGCGTCGGGGGTTCGCTCGGCGGGTCGAGGGAGAACGCCGGCTGCTCGTGCTTGGCGTAGGCGCGCTGCAGCACGGAGATGTCTTCATCCGCGAGGTCCGGGCCGGGCCAGTTCCAGCCGCCCGCCCACACCTCGTTGCCGCGAATCTCCAGCGTGGACAGGTGTTTCGCCTTGGCGAGGAACTTGCCGAGGCCGTCGTCGACGCGCTCGCTGACGTAGCCGTTCCGCGTTCGGAAGTCGTTGGTGCTCTGGGAGTCCTCGTCGGTGATGACGATCGTGCTGTCGCGGATCTCGTACCGGTGGAGCTGGACTTTCCGCGGGTCGCTGCCGGCGTCCGTGCGGTGCTGGTCGAGCAGAAGTCCGGCCGTGCGCTTGTCGTTGACGTCATCACGTGGAATCAGCAGGTGCAGGGTGTCGCCTTGGAGAAGCGCCCTGCCCGGTCCGGTCGGCTGCCTGGCGAGGTCCGCGAACCCGTTGTCCCTGATGGGAAACGCGTCGAAGAAGGCGTCCCGCATTGCCTGCGTGTCCAGGTCGAGGTGGGAGGCCAGCCCGATGCGCGCCCAGTCCCTGATCTGGTTCTCGCGGTCTTCCCCGAGCGCACTCTCCGCCGCCGCGAACGAGACGGTGAAACCTTGCTGCTGCTGTCGCAGCGCAGCCTCACCGGGCTGAAGCACGATCGCAATGCCCGCCGCAGCAATGATTGCGATGGCGGCCAACGCGATGAGAAGCGTTCTTTGGCGCATGGACGATCCTCCGTGCGTCGCAGATTAACGATCCAGACGGCCGACAGATCGTTTGTCCACTTTCTGTCCACGAACTGCCCAAACGATCTTGTCGGTGCTCCTCGGCACACTGGACGAGGCACGACCTCACCCCGCTCACCCCGACCCGAGGAGACCCTGATGTGCTGGGACTGCGACCACCCCGCCAGCCGCATGGAAGAACACCTGGCCACCCTGCGCCGCTGCATCGACGCGCGAGGCTGGGCCGTCCAGGCGATCGAACGGGACAGGGCTCACCCGCCCTGGGCCTACACCGTCGGCCTGACCCTGCGCGGCCTGCCCGAGCTGGTCGTCACGGGTCTGCCCGTGCTGGAGGCCGGCCGTCTGCTCGACGACACGGCCGAACACCTGTCGCACAGCTGCGTCCCGTCCCCGGGCCAGCGCTTCGCCCTCGAAGGCGGCCCGCTGCTGGAGGTGGTCCGCGTGGAGCGTCCATGGGCTCACCTCCTGGTGTCGGCCCGCCTGTACGGCGAGAGCATCGCCGCTCTGCAGCTCGTGCACGCCGACGAGTCTGGCCGCTGGCCCTGGGACCGGTCCTACGACGGTGTGCTGGGCGGCCAGCCGGTGCTGGGCGTGCGGGCTAGTCCACCGAGCGGCTGATCCGCCCGCCCAGGTCCCGCAGGTGCTCCACCAACTCCGGCGGCTCCTGCACCGTGAACTCACACCCCAGCAAGGCCAGGCGGAACGCGAGGTAGTCGATCGTGTCCTCGACGCTGTGCCAGGTGCACGTGCCGTCGTCGAGGGCTGACAGGTCGCCGGCGAAGTCCGCCAGCCGTGCCCGCGCCAGCTCCACGGGCAACCGCAACGTCGCGCGCGCCCGATAGGTGGGCGCCGACTCGTACATCTTCTGCGTCACGTACTCCGTGGCGTCCCCGCCCGGCGGCACGCGGTGCGCGAACCGGGCCCCGGTGGCGTGCGAGTCGGAGACGCGGTCCAGCCGGAAGATCCGCCAGTCGTCCCGTTCCACGTCGAAGGCGAGGAGGTACCAGCGCCGGCCGAGCGCTACCAACTGAACAGGCTCGACGTGCCGCCTGGACACCACACCTTCCTGGTCCACGTACCCGAACCGCACCCGTTCCCGCGCGTGCGCCGCTCCGGCGATCACCGTGAGCTGCGCCGGGTCGACCAGGGAGGCGAAGGAGGCCGTTCCAGGCGCGGTGGCGGACGTCAACGACGACACCCGGCGCGCGAGCCGCGGCGGCAACACCTGCTGCAACTTCTGCAGCGCCCTGAGCGATGCCTCGGCAATGCCCGCCACCGGCTGCCGCGCGGCCGTCCGCAACCCGACCGCGATGGCGACGGCCTCCTCGTCGTCGAGCAGCAGCGGCGGCATCGCCTTGCCCGCCACCAGCCGGTACCCGCCGAGCACGCCCATCGAGGCCTCGACGGGATACCCGAGGTCGCGCAGCCGGTCGACGTCGCGCCGCACCGTCCGCGACGTGACGCCCAACCGGTCGGCCAGCTCACTGCCGGGCCACTCGCGCGGTGTCTGCAGCAACGAGAGCAGGCGCAACAACCGGGCCGCATCACTCATGCCGACGAATCTAGGCCCGAACTAGGACCTTTTCAGACCTAGATGGGTTTTACGGTCGCCCGGACAACGACGAAGGGGCCGGCCGGAGAACGTCGTGGCTGGTCAAGGGAGGAACGGGCTGATGAGCGGGATGGCTGGGAGGCCGCGCGGGTGTGCGGCCGGGCTGACCGAGGGAAGGACGGGCTGATGAGCGTGGTGGCTGAGGGGCCGCGCGGTGTCGTGGTGACGCGGGGTTGCGTGCCGGGGCTGCTCGAAGACCGCATGGCTGATCTGGTCGAGGAAGGGGAAGAGCGATGAACGTCGTGCCCGAGGGCTATCACACCGTGACACCGTGGCTGATCACGCAAGGCCGCACCGCCGAGCTCATCGACTTCATCGTCGAGGTGTTCGACGCGACCGAGCTGGGCCGAGTCGGCGAGCCCCCGGAGATCGGCCACGCCGAGGTTCGCATCGGCGACTCGGTGGTGATGCTGTTCGACGTCCCCAAGTGGCCGAAGACCCCGGCCTTCCTCCGCCTCTACGTCGCCGACGACGCCGAGACGCTCAAGCGCGCCACCGACCGGGGTGCGCGCGTCGTCACCGAGCCGACCGAGCTGTTCTGGGGCGACCGGGTCAGCAGGTTCGCCGACCCGTTCGGCAACCTGTGGTGGCTGCACCAGCGCGTCGCGGAACCGAGCGCGGAGGAGTTGAACGCCAGGATTCAAGACCCGGCGTTCGTCAAGGCGATGGAGTACGTGCAGAGTGCGGACTTCACTCCGGCGAGGTGAGCCAGTCCGAGCTGCGTCAGTCCGAGGTGATCCAGTCCGAGGTGGACCGGTGCCGGCCGAGCCCTACGGCGTCGAACTCGTCGTGGTGCGAGCCCTTCACCACACCGAGCCGCCGCAACGCCAGGGAGATCGGCGATACCGGCGGAACGGGGTCGTCCTCCTCCTGCACGAGCGGTCCGAGCACACGCCGACCGTGTTCCCAGACCTGTGCCTGTTGCGACCCGCACCCACCGAAGAACTCGGCCTCGACGAGAGCGACGGGCCCGGAAAGCGACCACTGCGCCAACACGTTCTCGCCGGGCATCGAGGACAACGGCAGCAACACCAGGTCCTGGCCGAGCGGAACGACTCGCGAGTTGAGCACCCCAGAGGGCGCGATCACCGCCTGCAGCACGTACATCAGCCGGTGACCCGTTCCCGCTCGTCCGCCGTCAGCGTGGGCTCCGGCGACACCTGCCGCCGGGGCCCGCGGAGGGTCGCCCACACCACCTTGGGGCTCACCAGGTTCGCCATCGGCCCCGACAACGTGAACGCGTCGAGAAACGCCCGAGTCACCGCGGCCTCCGAAGTGGCCGTCCGCACCAGCCGATCCACGTACCGCTGCAAAACCCGCCCTGCCAACGGCAACGGCTTGCCGACCGCACCCGGATACAGGATGTCCTGGTTGGTCGCCATCGCCCAGGCCCCGTCGACCACCTTGCCGATGTCGCGCTGGATCCGCTGAGCACCGTGCCCGGCCGACAACCCGGCGTTCAGGGCCTGAGCACTCTGCGCCGCGATGGACATCCCATGGCCGTAAACGGGGTTGTAGGTCGCCACCGAGTCACCCAGTGCCAGCAGCCCGGCAGGCCAGGACTTCAAGCGCTCGAAGAAGTTCCGCCGGTTGGCAGTGCTGTGCGACCCGTACACAGGAGACAACGGCTCAGCGGAAGCGATCAGCTCACCCACCACCGGATTCCGCACGGACTGAGCGAACGACACGAACTCCGACTCGTCGGTGGAAGGCTCCCCGCCCCGAGTCCCGGACAGCGTCACCAGCCACCGGCCGTCCTCGATGGGCAGCAACGTGGCCGTGCACCCGGGATGCGGATCCCGCGGATTCGCCTGCACGTTGACGATCGGAAACCCGGACGAGGCCGAAGCGGGAGCCCGGAAGATCCGCGTGGCATAGGCAAGTCCGGAGTCGACGCTCTCGGAGTGCACGTCGGGCAGCCCGAACGACGACAACCAGGCAGGCAATCGCGACCCTCGCCCGGTCGCGTCCACGACCAGCTGAGCCTCCAGCGAGATCTGCGCGCGGGAGATCCGATCCTCGACCAGCACACCGGAAACCGCGTCACGATCACCGAGCAGCGACACCGGCTCGGTCCCGGTCAGGACGGAGATCTTGTTGTCCCGCAACGCCTGGCTGCGCACGACCCAGTCCAGCAACCCGCGGCTGCACGAGACGATGAACTGCATCTCGGGAAACCGCGGCACCCAGCCCTGAGCGCTCAACGACACCAGGTCGTTGGGCACCCCGATCCGGTGCGCGCCGGCGGCGAACAGCGCGTCCATCGTCCCGGGCAGCAACGACTCGATCGCGCGGGCGCCACCGGACATCAGCAGGTGCGCGTGCCGAGCCTGCGGCACGCCGGAGCGGGTACCGGGCCCGTCCGGTAACTTGTCGCGCTCCACGACGGTGACCTCGTCGAAGTGTCTGACGAGGACGGACGCCGCGAGCATGCCCGCGAGCCCTCCTCCGAGGACAACGGCGTGTGTGGGTGCCATCTACTCTTTTCCCCCTGCTGCTTCCACGCGTGCTGCGTCGGCGACGGCGGCGACCACTATCGGCGAGTGCTGGAACGCGCGCGAGATGCGCACCCACCTGTCGTGCTCGGCGGCGAGGTCCGTGCCGTCGACGATCTCCGAGGCCGGGCGGCGCTTCGCAGGACGAGAGCGCCCTTCGGACGACCCCGCGGCACGCAGCTGGGCGGCTTCCACGACGGCGGCGACCTCGTCGGACGGCAGCGAGGCCTGGTGTGCCAGCGAGGTCGCGGCCTCGCCGACCGAGAGGTCGAAGTACGGCGTCAAAGCCCAGCGCCAGTCGTTCAGCTCGATGATCTGCCGCCGCACGCGGTGGTGCGGGTTGAGGAACTTGCCCGGCGCCACCAGGACGATGCCGGGGTTCACGTGCACCAGAGCGCGGTGCAACGGCCGCAGCGCGAAGTACGTCCGCCAGCGCCGCACCCACAACGACGGCGACGGGCGGCGCGGACCGAGCACCGGCAACGCCATCGCGATCACCAGCGGGATCATCGACAGCGACGCCATCAGCGGCGCGGTCAGGCTCAGCACGTCGAAGCTGCGTTCCCCGGCCCAGTCCATCAGCAGCACGAAGAGCTTGATGACCGCGAACGCCATCGGGAACAGCGCCGCCGCGCAGTACCAGCGCAACCCGAGGGCGAGCCACGGCCGGGCGGAGATCGCCGGGTCCCGCGAGCCCTGCCAGCAGTGGTAGGCCTGGCCGCCGCAACCGATCCCGGTGGCCACGAAGTAGATGAACAGGAACACCGCCACCGTCGGCTGGGTGGCGTAGTAGGTGTCGAAGTCGACCTGGCGTTCCTCGCCGAGCTCGGACTTGAAGAACAGCACGATCATCGCCGCGACGATCGAGGCGTAGCTGATGATGATCAGCCGGACGCGGTGCCACGCCTGGACAGGTGGATACCGCCAGTACAGCACCAACGCGAACGCGGCACCGGCGAAGCACACCACGAGGCTGTAGACGAGCAACGCGGCGAAGTTCGGCACGCCGGTGGTCCAGTTGATCCAGGTGATGTTCGCCGGCGCCGCGAAGAACACCGCGAACGCCGAGAAGAACACCGTGGAGATCAACGCGACGACACGGGGGCTGCCCCAGCTCGACCTCAGCGCGCGGATCTTGTACGCGAGCAGGAGCAGACCGACGATGCCGCACGAGAGGTAGATCAGGTTAAAGATCGCCACGACGCACCCAGCGAGATCTTCCTTCGAGAGACTCGGCCACCCGGCGCACGTGCGCGGGTTCCTCGGTGGCTGCCGTGTCGGCCCACACCCGGTGTTCGGTGAGGCGCTCCAGCAGGTGGTCGGCGAGGTTCTCGGCCTCGCGTTCCTCGTCCTCGGTCAGCGTCGTCCGTCCGGCGATGATCTGGGCCATGCGCGGCAACAGGTGCGGCGCGAGCTTGCGCATGCCCTCGCTGCGGCCCAGCGCCACGGGCTGGTGCTCCAGCAGCACGTGCGCGAACTCGTGCAGCAGCACGTGCAGGCGGTGGTACCAGGACGGGGAGTCGGCGCAGATCACGAGGTACGTGCCGTTCTCGAGCAACGCGGTGGCGCCGCTCAGGCAGACGGCGTTCGTGATGGCGGCGAAGCGGACGTCGACCGGGCGCTCGAGCCGTTCGCTCATCAGCTCGCAGACCCGGCGGCTCGCTTCCTGATGCGTGGCGTCGGGCGGCAGGCCGAGATCACGGGCGACCTCGTCGACCAGCTTGCGCAGTTTCCTGCGGTTCACCCGTCGCCTCCTCTCGGTGTCGTCTGCAGCGGTCCAGGCTGAGATCTTCACGCGGTCGTCGTCATCATCAAGTGTGGTCCGCGGACGTACGGCGGCTGTTCAGCGGGAACGACCAGCCCTCGCCGACTTCGAGAGCCTGCCGGAATCCTTCTACCGCAGCGGCCCTGGCCTGCGGGGACAGTTCGCCCGTACGTTCGGCCAGACGGGTGACGAACTCGACGACGCCGAGCTCGCGCAGCGCCAGGAAGTCGGTCAGCTCCGAGTCGACCCTCGCCGCGAGGTCCTCGTCGAAGAAGTACGCGGGGTCGGCGCCGAAGTGGTCGGCCAGGCCGAGGATGTGCTTGAGCCGCGGGTTGTCGCTGGTGTTGCTCAGCAGCTCGCGGATGTAGCTCGCGGAGATGCTGCCGAACTGGCCGGACGAGCTGATCGACGCCGCGACCTCCTCCGGCGACCACGGTCCGCGGTCCGGCGGGTGGACGGCCTCGAACAGCGTGCTCAACGCGGTGGCGCGCCAGCCGGGCTGCTCACCGGGGTGCAGCTCGCCGCGTCCGCCGAGGAACACAGCCGGATGCACGCCGAGCGCGCCGGCGAGGTCGACGATGGCCTGGCAGGTCGGGTTGTCCTTCACGCCGAGACGCAGCTGCGAGATGTAGCCGTGCCCGATGTCCCCGCCCCGTGACTTCACGGCCGCGGCAAGCGCTACGTTGGTCACCTTGCCTTCGCCGTTGGGCGGGTTGTTGCACAGCTCGTTGAGCACCTCGGCGAACGGCCTCACGCGACACCTCCGCTGGAGCGACCCCTGGCCAGCGATCATTCCACTGTTGTGGAACCACGAGAGCATATGGCATCACAGGGGTTGAATCCACCTGTCCGTAGCCCTATGATCACACTCCGCCGCTTCAACTGATGTGTCGCGTTTGATCCGAACGACGTCACTTGAGTTGAAGGGGGCAGTTCGAGCCAGTCAGAGCTGAAGTCTGGGGGGACTCATGGCGACTGCGCGGATGGGGCTTCCAGTGGACCACGGTTCTCTGCGCCTGCACGACGAGAGCGCTCCCTCGCGCTGTGGTGCGTGCGCGCAACCGGTCGGCGCGTGGGCGACGGACCGCCTGACCGGCCTGCTTGGACGGTGGGGCTGGGACGACCAGGCACCCGCGATGTACCGCCGTGCCCAGCGCCGGTGGGAGCAGGTCGCTCTGCTCATGATCGACCTCGACCGCTTCAAGAAGATCAACGACGAGTACGGCCACCCTGCGGGCGACGTCGTGCTGAGCGACGTGGCCGACGTCCTCAAGACCCACACGCGCTCGTCGGACCTCGTGTGCCGGTACGGCGGCGACGAGTTCCTCGTGCTGCTGCCCCGCGCCACGGCCGGTGAAGCGACTGTCGTGGCGGAACGGATGCTGCGCGGAATCCGTGCGCTGCAGACCGAAATCACCACCAACGACGGCTACGGCATGACGTTGTACGGCCAGACTGCGTCCATCGGCGTCGCGTCGCACGTGCCGAGCGGCGACGACACGCTCATCGACCTCGTCCGCGACACCGACGCGGCGTTGCAGCGGGCGAAGCGCAAGGGCCGGGCCCGCGTCCACGTGCACGACCCGAGCGCGTTCACGGCCGAGCGCACCACCGATGCCTCGGCGCTGCACCACCTGCTCGCGTTGCAGGACCTGATGAGCGGCGACCAGCTGCCGCACGTCCTGGTCGCGCTGTCCGACGGCGCCAAGGCGTCGGAGGAACTGGCCACGACGCTGGGCCCGAAGGTGCACCACACGCTGGAGCGCCTGCAGGACAACGGTTTCGTGCATCGCCGCGCCGGACGCTACGAGCTCACCGCCGCCGCTCGCGAGTGGATCACCGACGTGCTGCCCGCCGTGGCCGCGTGGACGAACCGGCACCACGGACGCGGTAACTGACGTAGTTTCTCGCTCCGTGCGAACAGATTTGCCGGCCGTCCTGCGGTCGGCCCGCCCCGGCGACGTGATCGAACTGCCGCCGGGCCACTACGACGGAGAGTTCGTTGTAGACCAACCGGTCGAACTGCGGCCACTGGACGGACCTGGCACCGTCACGCTGTCCTCCAGCACCGGCAACACCTTGATGCTGCTGGCCGACGCGACGGTCCGCGACCTGACCGTCGTCGGCAAGGCGTGGGGTGCCGCGGCGATCGAGGTCACCGGACGGGTGGCGCCGCGGATCCGGAACTGCGACATCAGCGCTCCCGGCCACATCGCGTTCCGGGTTCGTGCCGGAGCGCGGCCGGAGGTCACCGAGTGCCGGATCGGCCAGGCGCTGCACGGGCTGCGCGTCGAGTCGGCGGGAGGCGAGTTCCGGCGTTGCGAGTTCGCGGACACCGGCCTCGCCTCGGTGGTGGGGGCGCCGGGAGCGGACGTCCTGATCGCGGACTGCCGGTTCGTGCGTCAGGGCGGCTACGCCGTCTTCGCTGAACGGAAAGGCGCGATCACGTTGCGCCACAACGACTTCGAAGGTGGACCGGTCGCCGCAGTCAAGACGCTCGGACGCGTCGAGGTCGTCGGCGGCGTCGTGCACGGTGGTGTCGGTAGCGCGCTGGAGGTCGAGGACGGCGTGCTGACCGCGACCCGCGTGCGGGTCGAGAACGTTGGTGCCGAAGGGGTTCTGGTCACCGGCGGCGAAGGCCTGTTCACGTCGTGCCGGTTCACGGGAACGCACGGGCCCGCGGTCTGGATGATGGGCGGCAGGGCTCGCTTCGACGAGTGCGAGGCGATCGACTCCGACCGCGACGGGTTCCTCGTGGTGGCCGGGGAGGCGGACTTCTTCCGCTGCGTGGCGCACAACAACGCCGGGCAGGGCTTCTCGTTGCTGCACAAGGCTTCGATCACCGAGTGCGGCTCGTTCGGCAACGGCCGTCCGGACGAGGTCGGCGACCCCGTGGTCGAGCGTTCGGACGGGCCCGCGTTCCGGGTCGGGGCGACCGGGTTCCACTCGATCTACGAGGCGATAGAAGCCGCTGAGCCAGGAGACGTCATCGAGATCGACCCCGGGGAGTACGTGGAAGCGGTCAGTCTCGGCAAACCCGTGGAGGTCCGTCCGGCCGGAAGTCCCGGCAGCGTGCGGCTGAGCGCGGGGGAGCCGCACGTGCTGGCACTCGGCGGCGGGGTGAGGTTGCGCGACATCGTGCTGTCCGGCTCCGTGTGGGTGGCGGGCGAGGCCGTGCTGGAGCGGTGCGAGGTCGCCGAAGGCCGCGTCAACACTGGTGCCGGCAGCTCTCTGTCCTTGCGGGACTGCGACCTGCGCGCGGCGGTGACCGCCAACGGCGCCCTGACGATGATCGGCTGCACGGTGACGGGGTCCAGGGGCTTGAGCGTCATGGACCCGCAGTCCGTCGTGGACATCCGCGACAGCGTGTTCGAGGACATCACGGACACGGGGATCTACGTCGGCGCCGGCCACGTCACGATCTCGAACGTGCGGATGCGCCGGCCGAGGAACGGCCTCCGGATCTACGGCAGCACGGTCGAGGCCACCGGGCTCACGATCAGCGAACCCGCCGACACCGGCATCACGGTGTACGACGGCACAGCCCGCTTCACCGAGTGCACCGTCACCGACGCTCCCGCTCAGGGCGTGCTGGTGTGCGGCGGTGTCACCACCTTCGACCGGTGCCGGTCCATCGGCAGCGGAGTCACCGGCTTCGAGATCGCCTCAGGCACCTCGACGCTGACCCGGTGCGTGGCCGGGG
This sequence comes from Lentzea sp. NPDC005914, assembly GCF_040629405.1. NCBI lineage: Bacteria > Bacillati > Actinomycetota > Actinomycetes > Pseudonocardiales > Pseudonocardiaceae > Lentzea > Lentzea sp. NPDC005914. Next base: position 165,070 of record NZ_JBEXVQ010000018.1, read on the forward strand.
ACGGCCGCCACCTCGGTTTCTACGTCTCCAAGAAGGCGGACGCCACCCTCGTCGACTGCGAGGGCTGAGCTCAGGCCAGCTGGGCCAGTCGCTGCTCGACCTGCTCCACCGACGCGTGCCCGCGTGCGAGCGCGAACGCGTCGTTGCCGCGCACGGCGATCAACGTCGGGAAGCTGCTCACGCCGAGACGTGCCGCTCGGGCGAAGTCGGCGTCGGGCTCCGCGGTCTTGAACGCGCGCACGACCGCGTCGGAGTCGAGGCCGAACGCGTCGGCGATCGTCCGGTAGGTCTTCGCGTCCGACAGGCTCAGGCCGTCGTGGAAGAACGCCTTCTGCATGGCGATCGCGAGCTCGGCCACCCGTTCCGGCGCGGCCTGGCGCAGCGCGATGAGCCCACGTGCGGCTGCCTCGGAGTCCATGACGAACGAACCCTCGTCGAGCACGGCGTTGAAGGCGTCGCCGAACTGCGCGCCGGTCCGCTCGGTGACCTGGACGTTGGCGCCCTTGATGAACCCGAACTCGCGGATCGGCACGCGCCGTTGCCCGGTGAACAGGCCGCCGGACACCACCTCGACGGGCAGGTCCGGGTGCCGCGCGATGACCTCCTCCAGCGTGCCGGAGAAGGCGTGCGACCAGCCGCAGTAGGCGTCGAAGACGTAGACGAGCTTCACGATGGGTACAAAGTATCTGACTCGTCAGATATTTCCTGCTGTGACCCGGCTCACTTCAGCGGCGGCAGTGCGTCGCGCGCCGCGTGGCTCAGCAGCTTGAGGTCCTCGGCGAACCGCTCTCGGTGGTCGGCCGGCAGTGGGGCGAGAAAGTGCCTCTTGATGTTCTCGAGGTGCACGTTCGACGCCTGGACGAGGGTTTCGGCACCTTTGGGCGTCAGCGTGGCGAGACGGCTGCGCTTGTCGGTGGGGTGCGCGCCCCTCGCGACCAGGCCTTCGCGTTCCAGCCGGTCGATCACCCGCGTGGCACCGCCCGTGGTCAGGACCTGCTCCTGGCTGATGGCCCGCATCGACATCCCGGGCTCGCCGGCCCTGGCGAGGATCAGCAGTACCTCGAACTCCAGGTGCGTGAGCCCGCACTCCTGCTCCAGCGCCCGGCCGAGCAGGTGCTCCAGCCTGTTCGCCGCCCCCTGCAACCGCCCGAACGCGAGCATCACCGCGTGGTTCGCCGCGTCCTGGGGTGTCTCGATGTCCACGGGTCCCCGCTCAGTGGGTGAAGATCGTCACGGCCTGCTGTGCCAGCCACCGCTCGGCATCATCCCAGGACCAGCCGCACTCCTTGACCAGTGTCCGCCACGCCCCGAAACCGAAGCAGAACCACAGCACATCCGTGGCCTGCTCGACGTCCTGGTGCAGAAGTCCCTTGTCCCGCAGGTGTTCCGCGACGTCCTTCAGCGCGTTCCGGTACTCCGTAGTGCTCTTCTCCCACATCACGGCGCCGTCCTCGTGCACCGGAAGAGCCGCGTACAGCACCTCGACGACCTGCTGCTCGGCCTCGTTGCCCGCGCGCGTTCCCTTGGCCAGCAACGTGAGCGCGGTGGCCAGGTCCTCCGTCTCCCGGATCCTGTTCGTGGTCGACGCCGAGTCGCTGCGGGCGATGGCCTCGTCGAAGATCTGGTGCAGGATCTCCGACTTGCTCCCGGCGCTCGAGTACACGGTCTGCGGAGCCACTCCGGCCTGCTTGGCGATGTCCGCGACCGTGACCCGCGCGTACCCCTTGGCGGAGAACAGCTCCACGGCCGAGCGCAGGATGTCCCGCCGGGTGCCGGCGGCGTCCTGCGCGCGGCGCGGAGAGTGGTACGACCTCGTCATAGACCAGCTTCCATCATGGCGGCCACCTCGTTCGCGTCCGGCATCGCGGCGATCTCCTCGGCGATCGCGGTGGTGTTGTTCCTGAAGGTGGCATCTTGCAGCACCGTCCGCACGGCCGCCACCAGCGCCTCCGGCGTCTGCGACGGCGGGTCGAGCGCGATGCCCGCACTCGCCGCCGCCACCCGTTCGGCCTGGAAGAACTGGTCGGCGCCCTGGGGCAGCACCACCAGCGGTACACCCTTCATCAGCGCGGCCAGCGTGGTGCCGGCTCCGCCGTGCGTGACCACTGCGTTCACGCCGTCGAGCAGGTCTTCCATCGGCGTGAACCCGACGAACGCGACCCGTTCCCGGTCGACGTCGAACTCCTCGGGCTTCGCCGCCAGTCCCAGTGTCACCACGACGTCCGCGTCCACAGTGGACAGCTCCCGCAGCAACGGGCTGAGCTTCGCCGGGTCGCCGAACCACGTTCCGAACGTCACCAGTACCCGCGGCCTGGCCGACATCGCGAGCTTCGTTCCTGCCTCGGCCGGCACCCGGAACGCCTCGGGCCGCAACGGCAGCCAGCCGTCCGGCTGCTGCCATTCGTCCGCCCGCATGGACGCGGGCCAGGTGTCCAGCAGCCACTTCCGCGGCTGCCACGGCAAGTCCCGCGCCTCGTGCTGCGCGCGTGCCCTGCCCTCCATGGCCTCGGTGAACACCGGCGGGAACGGTGGTCCGAACATCAGGGTCGCGACCGGCGCACCCGTCCGTGCCGCCACCAACGGCCCGACGAAGTCGCCCGCCTCGGACACCACGAGATCCGGCCGGAAGTCCTCCGTCACCGCGAACGCCTCGTCCACCGTCAGGTCGACCCGCGTGCCCGCGAAGAACTCGGCCACCGAGTCGGGAGTCGGCGCACTCGCGGGATCGGCCCCGGTCCGCCGCGCGACCTCGGCGAACAACGCGTCCGGCATGGGTCCGGCCGCGCGCAGTTCCAGCCCCTGGGCGGCAACGACCGGTGCCATGCCCGCGGCGGTCAGCACGGCCACCTCGTGCCCGCGCTCCTGGAACGCGCGGGCGAGGGGGAACAGCGGCAGCAGGTGGCCGTGCTGCGGAATGCTTGAGAAGAGGATGCGCATATTGATCAGAGTACGCCTCTAACCAATATGCGTGCCCTCAGGCGGTCGAGCCGACCCCCTTGATCCGGCCGTCGCGGAACGCGTTCACGAACAGCCGGTGGTCCTCACGGGTCTGGTGCGCGTAGTCGAGCGCGAACTCGACCATCGCGTCCGCGAACTCCGCGTCGCGACCGCCGATGACCGACGCGATCGCCTCCTCGCACTGGAAGGCGACCAGAGTCTGTTCGGAGTCCTCGTCGGCGACGCAGTGCATCTTCGCGGTGGCGCGGCCGAGGTGGTCGAGCACCGGGAGCATGTCGGCGGGCTCGGTGAGGTCGGACCAGTCGAGGTCGGCCTCGTACGGGGAGAGCTCGGCGACCACGTAGCCGGTGCCGTCGATCTGGGTGTGCCCGAGCCACGGGTCGGCGTGGGCCTGCAGGGCGCGCTGCGAGACGGCGGTGCGGTGACCGTGGTCGGTGAAGTACTCGCGGATTCGGGTGTCCGGCACGATCCGGCTGGGCGCGGCGACGTTGGCCTGCTTCATCGAGAGGACGACGTCGTTCTCCAGCGCCTGGGAGCGGCCCTCGACGAGGATGTTGTAGGCGTGCAGGCCGGCCGAACCGATGCCGAAACCGCTGCGCCCCACCACGTCCTTCACGGCGTACGTGCGGCTGTTGGCCCGTTTGCCCTTCGGGATGGTGTCCAGATAGGACTGGAACGCCTCCTCGACCGCGGCGCGCTTTTCCGGGGTCAGTTCGTGCGTGCCTTCGCGGTCACGGCGGAACGTGCGTTCGTAGTCGCGGATGGTGGTCTTGTCGTGCAGCAGGTCGATCCGCGTGGCCAGCCTGGCCCGCTGGAGCACCCGGTGCAGGACGCCGTCGGTGCTGTCGAGGCGGAGGCTGAAGAGCTCGTCGCCCGGGTTCTCCGCGAACGTCCTGACCTGCCGGACATACGCGCTCACGTAGGTGCGGATCAGGTCGCCGATCGCGCTGTCCGGCAACGCCTTGCGCCACCCGAGCAGCGCCATCGAGGCGGCGAAGCGGCGGACGTCCCAGGTGTACGCGCCGAGGTAGGCCTCGTCGAAGTCGTTGACGTCGAACACCAGTGTGCCCTCGGCGTCCATGTAGGTGCCGAAGTTCTGCGCGTGCAGGTCGCCCTGGATCCAGATGCGGCTGGTGCGGTCGTCGACCCATTCGTCGGGCATTTCGGCCATGTCGGCGTAGAACAGACAGGCGCTGCCTCTGTAGAACGCGAACGGTTCGGCCGCCATCTTGCGGAACTTGTGCCGGAACGCGGCGGGGTCGGCGGACCACAGCCCGCTGAAGGCGTCCTCGAGCACACTCACAATGCGGTCACCGCGATCGGTCATGGTGCCCTCCCTCTCTCGCCCTTGAGGACGCAGAGCACAGCACGAAGATGCGTGCGAGCACCCGTGCGCGTGCAAATTTCGCCTCCGGTTCGGCGTCAGTTGGCCTCGAAACTCGAACGAACCGGGTATTCGGGCAGGAATCGAGAAGCTTCCGGAGAACGCACGCGCCTAGCGTCGACGGCATGTGCTTCATGTTCGGAGCCAGCAAGGAACAGGTGCACCGCGCGCTCGGCCTGGTGGAGCAGACGGAGCACGACGAGGAGACGGCCACGGTTCCGGAAGAGGAAGACTGGTCGCAGGACTAGGGATCCGGCTCATGCCCGGCAGTTGACTGCTGGGCATGAACGGATCGATGTCCCGCCGGAGCATCCTCACCGCAGCCGCGGCGGGCTCAGCGGCGGTTCTGCTCGGTGCCGGCCGCGCGTCGGCGTTGTCCCTGGTCAGCCACAGCGAGATCAACTCGCAGCCGACGTACTACGAGGTGAACGGCGCCGCGACGTCGTTCCGCTACGAGCCCGGCTTCTACTCGCGGCTGGAGACGTGGCACGTCCACTGGCGCAACTGGACGCCGACCCACTGGACCGCGCCGCACAAGATTTACTCCTACGGCGCCTACGTGGACAAGCCCGGCATGCACGGTGAGGGCCGCGCGTTCGACCTCGCGCGCCTGCTCATCACCAACCGCAACACGGGTGCCATGTTCACGGCCTTCAACGGCCGTTACGACCAATGGCACAGCCTCAGCGGTGACGCCCTGCGCACCGCCCGCATCCGTTACTGGGGCACGGTCGCGTCGCTGCACTACCACTTCCGGCACGTCATCTCGTACCTGGACAACGCCGAGCACCACAACCACGTGCACATCGACAACGCGGTGTCGGGCAGCGGCGACTCCAGCTTCAACACCGGATCCGTCACGCAGACGTACTTCGTCCAGGCCGCGTGCCAGTACATCTGGGGCTACTCCACGGGCATCGACGGTGACTGGGGCCCGCAGACCCAGCGCGACTCGTCGGCCGCCCTCGTGCGGGCCGGGTCCGACGGCGTGATCACCACTCAGAGCCGCTGGCTCGCGTTCTGCAAAGCCAGTGCACAGCAGGCATGGGCACTCGTGCCCTGACAGGGGAGGAACCATGAAGCGAACTCTTGCGGCGCTCGGACTCGCGGCCGCCGCACTCATGTCGACCGCCGGGATGGCCAACGCGTCGGCGGAGGGGGACGTCGAGATCCAGGGCGGCTGCGTCGGGGCCATCTGCGGCTCCGTCATGAACGAGAGCAGCGTCTACATCTACGCGATCAGGGACTTCGACTCCAACGGTCCGAAGCCCGGCACCGAGTGGCGCCAGCTCAACCCGGGCCAGGAGACGCCGCGCGACCAGGACTGGGACGGCTTCTGGGTGCCCTGCAACGCCTCCGGCCGGATCGCGGCGTGGCTGCCGCCGGGCTTCTGGTCGTGGAGCGACTTCTCGTTGCCCGCCGGGTACTGGCGGAAGATCTCGACCCACGAGGACGCGCACGTCCGCAGCCAGCGGTGCTGAACCTGGTGCGCCCCAGGCGTCACCGGCCTGGGGCGCACCGCCTCACGCGTGGCACTCCAGGAGAGTCTGGGTGCCGCCACCATAAGCACTCGGGTCCACTGTGGAGCAGTGCTGCTCGATCCACTGCTGGCGCCCGTCGCTGTCGCGGCGACCTCCGGGGCCGCCGCGGTCGCCACCGCTGAGCACGAACTTCAGCTTGCCCTCGGTCGCCCACTGCTGCAGCTGGTCGACCGACGGCGCGTTGTCCGAACCGGAGAACCCGCCCATGCCGATCACCACCTCGTCGGTGTTCATGATGTACGGCGAGGCCGCCTGCGCCCCACCGGCGATGGCGAGGGTGATCCCGGCGCCGCCGCTGTGTTCCTTGGCGTAGGAGAGGATCCGCTTCTGCTCGTCGGTGAGCTCGCGGCCGCCAGGTCCGCCCAGCATCGGCCCGCGGTCACCCCGCTGCTGGCCACCGGGCGGCTGCTGGCCACCGGGCGGCTGCGTGCCGTTCGGCGGCGCGAAGATCTGGAAGCCACCGCCACCCCGCATCGCGGGCCCCGCGGCGGGCATGACCCCGTTCTCGCTGCCTGTCGCGGCCGTGGCCGTCGACCACACCGCCGGAACCAGCAGCACAGCCACCACCGCGGCCACCAGCCCGGCCCGGCGCAGTCCCACCAGCAGCACGACGATCGCCACCGCGGCGACACCGAGCACGGCCCACCGGGTCCACCCGTGGAACGACGTGTCCCGCGAGACCACCACGAACGCCCAAGCAGCCGTCACAGCGATCCCCAGCGGCAAAAGGAACCGCACGAAACTCCTGGCACGCCAGAACATCATCAGCCCGGCCGCGCTGATCGCGGCAACGGCCGGAGCGAGCATCGTCGTGTAGTACGGGTGGAAGATGCCCTGCGCGAAGCTGAACACCACAGCCGTGACCAGCAGCCATCCACCCCACATGAACCAGCCCGCGCGCTCGGCCGGGTTGCCGGGAATCTTGCGACGCCACCGCAGCGCACCCGCCACGGCCACCGCACCCAGCACCAGCAGGCACAACGGCAGAAGCCACGAGATCTGCCCGCCGACCGAGGCGTCGAACATGCGCGTGGCACCGGGCTGGCCGCCGAACATCGCGCCACCGCCAGGCCCGCCGAACTCCATCGGCCCCTGACCGGTGGGCACCTGGCCAGGAGGCATCTGACCGATGATCCGGCCGGATCCACCACCCCGGTTCCCGCTGCCACCGAACACCCGGCCCAACCCGTTGTAGCCGATGATCAGGTCCCACGCGCCGCCGTCCGTGCTGCCACCGATGTACGGCTTGGAGCCGGGCCAGAACGCGTGCAGCGCCACCCACCAGAACGACGACGCCACCAACACCCCGCCCGCCGCCAGCAGGTCGAGAATGCGCCGCTTCACCGGTGCGGAAGACCCCACCAGGTAGGCGAGAGCGAAGCCCGGCACCACGATCCACGCCTGCAGCATCTTGGTCAGGAACCCGCAGCCGATGAAGAACGCGCACCACAGCAGCCACCGAGTCCGAGGGCGGCCCTCTGAAGCCTGAACCGACCGCGTGAACGCATAGGCAGCGGCCACGAGCAGCAACACCAGCAGGGTGTCCGGGTTGTTGTCCCGGTTGATCGCCACGGTGATCGGCGTCAGGGCGAGGATGAGGGCGGCGAGCAACGCCACCTTCTCGTCCGCCCACAGCCGAACCGTGCGGTGCAGCAGGAACACCGCCGCCACACCCTCGATCACCTGCGGCAGCAACACCGCCCACCCGTGGAACCCGAAGATCCAGACGGCGACGGCCTGCGGCCACAACGCCATCGGCGGCTTGTCGACGGTCACCACGCCGGCCGGGTCGAACGAGCCGAACAGGAAGTTGGTGAACGACGTCGACATGGACTTCGCGGCAGCCGAGTAGTACGGGTTGCCGACCTGTCCCGCGCCGATCGCCCACGCGTACAAAGCCCCCGCCACCACGCAGATCGCGACGAGCGCCCACGCGGGCCAGCGGGAGGGACGTGCCGGTTCCTCTGGCGTGTCAACCCCAGAAGCCACTTCGACAGTGGCGGTCATGCCTGGTCCTTTCGGTCGTCCCGGCGGAACACCCAGCTCCGCAACAGGAAGAAGCGTCCCACCGTGCCGAGGGCCGACGAGCCGAGCAGCACCGCCAGCTCCAGCAGACGAGGCGGGTCGGGAGTGGTCGCGTGCAGGATCAGCAGAGCGGCCGACGTGAACGCGTAGTAGAGCCCGAACACCACGAAACCCTGCAGATGTGTCCTGCCGCGGGCGGTGTTGCGGGCCGTGAAGGTGAAGCGGCGGTTGGCCTCCGTGTTGAAGAGGGTCGTGATGACCAGCGCGACGAGGTTGGCCGCGAGCACCGGCCACCAGAGCCGGAAGACGCCGTACAGAGCCAGGTTCGCGAGCGTGGAGATCACGCCGATCACCGCGAACGACAGCACCTGCCAGGAGAGCCCGCCCTCGCTGCGGCTCAGCACGGCGTCGGGGTGGATGGCACGCGGTTGCGGTCGTTGCGGCAGCCCACGAACGAGTGCGGTGCCGTTGGCCTTGGCTCGCGCCACGCGGATCAGCCCCTTGATGTCGTCGATCGCGGTGCCGAGGACGTCGACCCGGCTGTCGACGTCCTCGACCCAGTCGACCGGCACCTCGTGCACGCGCAAGCCGTTGTGCTCGGCCAGAAGCAGCAGCTCGGTGTCGAAGAACCACGCTTCGTCGCGCGCCTGACCGAGCAACGGCCGGATGACATCGGTTCGCGCGGCCTTGAAGCCGCACTGGGCATCGCTGAACCGCGCGCCGTGCGTCAACCGGATCAACGCGTTGTAGGCACGGGAGACCAGTTCCCGCCGAGGCCCGCGAACGGTCCGTGAACCGGGTGCCAGCCGCGAGCCGATCGCCAGGTCCGAGTGCCCGTTGAGCAGCGGCGCGACCAGCGGCAGCAGCCCGTCCAGCCCGGTGGAGAGATCGACGTCCATGTACACGACCACGGCTGCCTCGCTGGAGCCCCACGACTCCCGCAACGCGAGCCCGCGGCCCTTGCGGTCGAGGTGGTGCACCCGCATCCGCTCGTACCGCGAGGCCAGGTCCTGGGCCACCGCCAGCGTCCCGTCGGTGCTCGCGTTGTCGACGACCACGATCGACCAGTCGAAGGGGAACTGTTCCTCGAGAAACGCGTGCAGCACCTCGACGCAGCCGGGCAGGGCTCGTTCCTCGTTGTAGACGGGGATCATGATGTCCACCGTCCCCGTGGCCTGTGCGGTGCTCACCGCCATTGGTTCTCCGTTCCACTGTGGACACAGCGGTGACCGCTGCCCCACCGAGAGTGCTGACGTGGTCGTGAGAACGTCCTTGGCTTCTGCTGAGAGATTCGTGAGAGCGAGCCGCTTCACACAGCGGGCTCACAGACTTCGGTCCTACCGTCAGTCGCATGAGACTGCTCGTGGTGGACGACGACCCGGACGTGCGGGACAGTCTGCGGCGCAGCCTCGAGTTCGAGGGCTACGAGGTCACCACCGCCGCGGACGGTGCCGAGGCACTGCGCAGGCTCACCGGCGTTGACCTGGCGATCCTCGACCTGATGATGCCAGGCGTCGACGGCTCGGAGGCGTGCCGGCGGTTGCGCGCGGCGGGAGAACGCTTGCCCGTGCTGATGCTCACGGCCCGTGACGCGCTGGGGGACAGGGTCACCGGCCTGGACGCCGGCGCCGACGACTACCTGGTCAAACCGTTCGCGCTGGAGGAGCTGCTGGCCCGCGTCCGCGCCCTGCTCAAGCAGAACCGGCGCCGCGAGACACCGCAGTCGTTGCAGTTCGCCGACCTGCGGATGGATCTGCGGGCCCGCGAGGTCGTCCGCGCGGCAGAACGGCTCGACCTGACGCCGACCGAGTTCGACCTGCTCGCGGTGTTCCTCGGCGAACCCGAACGCCTGCTGACCAAGCAGCACCTCAAGCACGCCGTGTGGGGTCACGACCAGGGCACCAACAACCTCGACGTGTACATCGGCTACCTGCGGCGCAAAACCGAGGCTGGAGGTCGTCCCCGCCTCCTGCACACCGTGCGCGGCCTGGGTTTCATCCTGCGGGAGTCGGCACCGTGAAGGGCCCGGTGTTGCTGCGCAGCAGACTCGCGTTGATCACGGCCTGCGTGGTGGCGGTCGCGATCGCGGGCATCAGCGTCGTCACGTGGCTCGTCACCGAGCACAACCTGCGCACCCAGCTGGACAAGTCGATGCTGGCGAGCGCGCCGCCGATGCTGGACCGGCCACCGCGTCCGGGCGACCGCCGCGACCTCAAACTGACCTGCGACGAAGGCCAGGGCCTGCCCAGCGACGGTCTGCAACAGGTGCTCCAGGGCATTCAGACCCTGAGCCCCGACGGCACCACCTGCGCGCCGCCCGGTGTCGACCCGGCCGTCACCACCGACGACGACTTCGTGGAGACCACCACGTTCCGCGACGGGGTGACGAGGTCGGGGACCGAGGCGCGGATCCTGCTCCTGCCGATCGGCAACGGCAAGATCGTGATCCTCAGCCGCAGTCTCGGCGAGGTCAACGACACGCTGACCGCGCTCGCGGGAGTCCTGGTGAGCGTGGCGATCTTCGGCGCGCTGGTGGTCGCCGCGCTCGGCCTCTGGCTGACCCGCCGCGCCCTCGCCCCGATGCAACGCCTCACCGAGACCGCCGAGCACATCGCCCGCACCGAGGACCTGACCACGCCGGTCACCGTCTCGGGTCAGGACGAAGTGGGCCGCCTGGGCCGCGCGTTCACGTCGATGACCGCCGCACTGGCTGAATCCCGCCGCCGCCAGCGAGATCTCGTCAACGACGCCGCGCACGAGCTCCGCACGCCGTTGACCAGCCTGCGCACCAACATCGATCTGCTGGTGCGCAGCGAACGCACGGGCCGCACGTTGCCCCAGCGCGGCGAGGTCCTCGACCGGCTGCAGGCCCAGAGCCAGGAGTTCAGCGACCTGGTCACTGAGCTCGTCGTGCTGGCGCGCGACGAACGCGAACTGGCCCGCGACCCGGTCGAGGTCGCCGAGGTGATCGACCGCGCGGTGAATCGTGCCCGCAGCCGTGCCCACGACCACGTCTTCGACGTCGACCACTCGGACTGGACCGTGCTCGGCGACGCGGCCGCCCTCGAACGCAGCGTGCTGAACCTGCTGGACAACGCGGTGAAGTTCGGCCCGGCCGGCTCGCGGATCACCGTCCGCTCCCGGCCCGGCTGGCTCACCGTGACCGACGAAGGCCCCGGACTTCCCGCCGAGCACAGGGAAGACGCGTTCGAACGGTTCTGGCGCGCACCCGCCGCCCGCGGGATGCCCGGTTCCGGCCTCGGCCTGGCGATCGTGGCGGACATCGTTGCGGTGCACGGCGGTTCCGCGCGGTTCGTGCCCAACGGCCGGGGCGCCTCGGTTCGCCTCAACCTGCCGACGATCGGCCGTGGCTGACGAGGGGTGGTCTGCACCACGGTGGGAGCATGGATCGCTCACACCGGCGCCCTGCCCTGCTGATCACCGCGCTCCTCTCGGTCGCGATGATCACCGCCGGCAACTCGGCCGCATCCCCTGACCAGCCAGCAAATCCGTGGCAGTACGACCACTGGCCCCAGCAGCAGCCCTGGCAGCAGACCAGAGACTCCGCTCGCGTCGCGGCCACCGCCGGGTTACCCGGCCCGATCGACCCGCAGAACTGGGTCAACCCCGACCACATGACGTGGCAACAGGACTACAAGAAGATCCCCGGAACCAACTGGGCCGACCCGTCGGTCCGCGGTTCGGTGCGCAACTTCAAGGGCGCGGTGGTCCTCCTGGACTACCCGAACCAGCCGTTCGTCGTCACGCAGCCCAAGAACTCCACGGTGTTCGGCAACCCGAGCGCCGAGGCCAACGGGGTCCCGCGCGCCCAGGTCGCGCAGTACTACCAGGACTTCCTCAACAAGCCGATCGCGCTCAACCGCGGCCACACCGTGCACGAGTACTGGATGGAGACCTCCGGCGGGCGCTACGGCGTCGAGCTGAAGGCGTTCGGCCCGTACACGATGCCGGGCAAGGACCACGAGTACGCCATGGAGTTCCAGGGCGGCACCGCCTGCCCCGCCGGCGACAACTGCAACCGCAACATCCGCACCGACGGCCGTGCCGCGTGGGTCGCGGACGTCGGCGAGCAGGTTCCCGCCGGCTACGACTTCATCTACTACCTCTCCGCGGGCCAGGACGAGTCGGGCACCTGGCAGGAGTTCGGGATGATGAAGTTCCGCACCAAGGAGGACGTCACCGACGACTTCGGCCCGCCGGACCCCGCGCTGCCGAACTGGTCGAAGACCCGGTACGTCGACTGGACGTCGTGGGCCGCGGGGTCCAGCATCTGGCCCAACGCGAGCGGCGGCTCGACCACCCAGGCCGAGAGCTCGGGCCAGGGCGTGTACGCGCACGAGCTGAGCCACGTCCTCGGCATCGGCGACAACTACAACAACCCGTACGGCAGCCCGCCGCGCCGCGACTACAGCGGCCCGTGGGACATGCTGTCGCGCGGCTCGTTCAACGGCCCAGGCGGCCCCCACTCGCGCTGGACGATCCCCGCGACCGGCGGCGCGTCGCTCGGCGCACAGCAAACCCTGCGCAACAAGATCAAGCTCGGCATCATCGACGAGCGCAACGTGCTGCGCCTGTCCAGGGAAGCGCTCCCGGGCTCCGGCACGGTGATCGCGAAGATCACCGCCCGCGAGGTCAATCCCGGCACTTCGGGCCTGACTGGGATCAACCTCGCACTCGGCACCGGTGACAAGTCGCCGTCGTGCAACGTCAGCACCAACCCGTTCTGCGACGGTGGCGGCTACAACAACTACACGCTCGAAGTCGTCGACCGGATGGGCGCCGACTCGTTCACGCCGGACGCGGGTGTGTTGCTGGCCAAGACGAAGAACCAGGACGCGGCGCCGTTCACGTGGGTCGTCGACTCCAACCCGCAGGACATCGGCATGACCGACTACGTCCTGCCTGACGGCACCAAGGTCCCGATCACGATCGGCGACTACCGGCAGCTGGCGGACGCGCTGTTCCACGCCGGCACCAACTCGGGCAGCGAGTACGAGTTCGTCGACACGGCCAACCGCGTGCACTTCTACATCCTGGACGTGCAACGCGACGCTCGTGGCGTCCTGTCCTACACGGTGGCGATCAGGTCGCTCGACGGCGCGGGCCCGCAGCAACGCGGCGTCCAGGTCATGCCGGGCACGTCGAGCACCCAGGACGGCGTGGCGACGTGCCGCTTCCCGGTGGTCAACACCGGCCGCGCCGCACCGCCGACCTCGCAGCACCCGGAACCCGTCACCCAGTACATCGACGGTGACGTCTACCGGGTCTCGGCCACGGCGGCGAACGGCTGGACCGTCTCGGTGCCCAACGCGCTCGCCACGGCCAAGTTCGGCGGCCGGGTCGACGTTCCGGTGCACGCCCAGCGCAACGGCGGCTCGATGACGTCGAAGGTGACGCTGACGGCCGTCTCGGAGAGCAACCCGAACAAGCAGGCCACCGCTACCTGCACGGTGGTGGCCGCGCGTTAGATCGACTCGTCCAGGTGCGCTTCCCACACGGCGTTGGCTTCCGTGTGGGAAGCGGCACCGACGAAGAACGCCTCTCCCAGCGGACCGAGGTCCGGGTCGTCGCACTCGATGTTCATGAACTTCGGCTTGTGCACCGCGAACCCGTGCTCGGCCGGGCGGTACGGCACCGCGACCTGCATGCTCTGCCGGTACGGTCCGTACTGGACGGCCTCGACGATCAACGCGTCGGTCTTGCCCTGCTCCAGGTGGATGTACCCGTCGGCCACCAGCACCGCGCCGACCCAGCTGGGATCGCCGTCCGCCAGCGCGTCCTGGCCCGCGCGGGCACCTTCCGCGAAGTCGTCGAACACCAACCGGTCCATGCCGTACTCGCCGTCGGTGTGCTGGTAGCCGAGCAACGGGATCAGCGTCTCTCCTTCCGAGACGCACCAGACTCCGTGGGCGGCGAAGAACCCGGCCAGCCGGGCTGTCTCGATCATGGCCGACACCTTGCCAGGCCCGAGCGTCGTTTTCAGCGAGATCGCGTAGATCGCCGTTGTTGCTGCTGCGGAACAGGTCCGGAGGTCAGCATCACGAAGCACGCCAGCAACAGGATGCTGCCGCACGCCACCCACGTCGATGTGCTGATCGCGGAAACCGGTGCGGGCACACCGATCGCGAACAGCAGCAACGGCATGCCCATTGCGTAGCAGACCCCGGCCGCGAACACCCGGCCGCTTCCGTTGACCAGCAACGGAACCGAGGCCACCCCGGTCAGCACCGCGAACACGAGCCAGCCCCAGGTCAGCCCGGTGTGCAGCGCGACCGTGACGTCCAGGCCGTCCTTCGCCCGGATCGCGTGCTCCGTCTCCGCCGCGTGGCTGAACCCGAGAGCGGCACGTGTGCCCGCGGCCACGGCTGTGACCACCAACGACACGCCCAGAATCGTACGACCGCGCCGGACCGGATCGACTCGCTTCCTGGTGTCCACGCATCCAGTGTCTGGGCATCCGCGTGCGATTTCGCGTCGCACACGCCAAGGTGCACTCAGTAGTGGTACGGAATCCGCGCCATCGGTTCGACCAGCTCACGCTCCTCATAGGACAGATGCGAGAGCAGCGTGTCCGTGAGCACGTCCACGGCGTCCTGCAGGTCCACGACCTTCTTCGGTTCGGCGACCATCGCCACCAGTGCCGCGTCGACGCGTTCGAGCACCTCGTGGATGACGTGGTGCTCCTCGGTCAACCGGTCGAGCACCGGGCCGAGCCGCTCGTCGCCGGCCCGCAGTTGGGGGTACAGCGAGCGGTCCTCGTGCGTGTGGTGCATCGTGATCAGGCGGCAGTAGCTCTCGCAGTACGCGCCCATGGCCCAGTTGTTCTGGCGCATGGTCATCGTGTTGATCTCCGAACGGGCGGCGCCCGCCGCGAGCGTGCCGTCGGCAACCCGTTTCACCAGTGACCGGACGTTGTTCAGCTCCCGTCGGAGGTGGTTGTGCACGTCGATCAGCTGCTGGCCGAGCGCTTTGCCGGTCGGGGTGTAGACGGCCTCGGCTTCGGGTGCCGGACCGGTCGGGCGCGCGGACTCGTCCCACAGGCGTTCGTCTGACACGCGGGTGCCGTCGTCCGGCGTCGGGATCACCCCGAGCCGGTCAACGGCCGGTGCTTTTGGGCGGGAATCCCGTTCCCCGGCAACGATTTCGCGCACGGCCGGCGCGACCTCCTCGGCGAACCGGCGCAGCTCGCCGTCATCGTTGACCACGAGGATGAACCCGCTGACGCCCTCGGTCAGTGCGAGCTCGGCGAGCTGTGCGGCGGTGAAGCTGTTGTCGATGTTGTAGAGCCTGCGGATGTCGTTGGGTGACCGGCCGGCCGCGGCAGCCGCCTCGTCGATGATCGCGTTCATCCCGGCGAGCTGGTCCGGCGGCGCGTACGAGCTCGACGGCAGCCACCCGTCGGCGAGCCGGCCCACGAGCCGCAGCATCCGCGGCTTGTACGCGCCGATCCAGATGCCGATGTCGTGCGCGGGGAACGGGCCGGGGCGCGCGCCGTCGAGCGAGTAGTGCTTGCCGCGCACCCGGATTCCGCGGCCGGGTGTCCACAGTGTCCTGATCACCGTGATGGCTTCCTCGAGTGCCTCGACCGACTCGGCCGGGGTGCGGTGCCGGCCGTCCATCGCGGCGATGGCGTCCCAGAACGCCCCGGCGCCGAGGCCGAGCTCGACCCGGCCGCCGGTGATGACGTCGAGGCTCGCGGCGGCGCGGGCGAGCATCGCGGGTGGGCGCAGCGGCAGGTTGGCGACGTTGGGGAAGACGCGGACGTGCGACGTGGTCGCGGCGATGACCGAAAGCGACGTCCACGTGTCGAGGAACGTCGCGTTGTACGGGTGGTCCTGGATGCTCACGAGCTCCAGGCCGAGCACGTCGGCGGTCTGCGCGAGCCGCAGCGTGCCGGCGAACTGGTCGGCGGCGGGCGGCAGGAACACGCCGAACTCGAGCGAGTGGCCGTAATCTGGCATGCCAAAAGTATGCCACACAGATGTTCTGTCTTGCAGACGTTCTGTGGGGGCTATCATTGGCCGGGTGACCGCCCTCGATGAAGACTTCGGTTTCACCCTCGGTGTGGTCTTCCGCGCCTACGTGAAGGCGACGAACGTGGCGGTCGGCGACCTCCCCGGTGGCCACCGGGGCTACCAGATCCTCACCGCCGCCACCCGTGAGCAGCCGGAAAGCCAGTCGGCGCTCTGCCAGCGGTTCGGCATCGACCGCACGGTCATGACGTACCTGCTCGACGACCTCGAACGAGCGGATCTGGTCACCCGCCGGCCCGCACCGACCGATCGCCGCACGCGTCTCGTCGTGGCGACGGAGACAGGTCGCAAGCGCCTCGCAGAGCTCGACTTGCGGCTGCGGCACGCCGAAGCGCACGTGCTGGCCGGGCTGTCCGCTGACGATCAGGCGAGCCTGAAAGCGTTGCTGAGCAAGCTCGCCGTGCACGCCAACGCCGCCGACCCGGTGAACAGCGCGTGTCAGGCCGTGCAGGACATCGCGGCGAGCACGCCTTAATAGGACGTGGGGCCGAAGTCCGGCGGCGCCGAGAACGTCACGACGTCCACCGCGTCGGGAATCGTGGCCGGCGGGGGTAGTTCGAGGACGTCGAGCCCTGGCTGGTTGTCCTCGTCGAACTCGACGTGGAACGTCTTCTCGAACAGCGAGCGCGGTCCCGTGACGCTGAAGCTGGTGCCCGCGGCGGCGCTCGTGGTGAAGCCTCGCCCGGCGAACCACTGCCGTGCGGCCGAGGCGCCCGCGAGATCACGCAGGACGACCTCGGCCGACAGTGGTTCGTTCGCTTCCGCCTTCACGCCTTCATGCTCCTCGCCGGACGCTGGAACCGCTACTGGCGGCCGTCACCGCGGTCCGCGAGAAGAGCCGACATCGCCGCGGCGTCCTCGATGGACACCTCGCCCAGCGGACCAGGCGGAATCGGGCCGGGCGGCAGCGGGGGAACCGGCAGGGGCAGGCGTGGCAGCGGCGGCACGGGTACGGGCACGACCGGCGGGATCGGCACCGGCACGGGCGGCTGCACCGGCAGGCTCGTGAGCAGGGCGGACAGCACCGCGCGATGGGCGTCGGCGAGTCCGTGCCCGGTCGCCAGGTCGTAGCCGGGGCCGGCCGCGTCGCCCTGGAAGTTCTGCCCGGCCGTCACGTCACGGGCCGTGCGGTTCAGGACGTCCTTGACCTGGGCGGGGGTCAGGCCCGGAGCCGCCTGCCTGATCAGGGCGCAGATCCCGGCGACCTGCGGTGCCGCCGCGGAGGTGCCGCTGATCGCCGCCCAGCCGTCGTTGTCCGGCGTCTCGTCGCCGTTCGGGTGCTTCTTGCCGTTGCCGCGGCCTTTGTCGATCTCGTCACCCGGCTGCACCGGCAGCATGATGTAGCCGGCGCCCGGCTGCATGCCGACCAGCCCGCTCACGTCGGGCACGTTGCGGCCGGGGTAGACGGGGCTCGCGAACCCCGAGGCGTAGTCCGACGCGTGCAGGCTCATGTCCGGTTCCATGAACACCCCGCCGACGGAGATGACGTCGGGGTGCTGGCCGGGGAAGCTGAAGTGCCCGTTGCCCGCCGAGAAGACGACGACGACACCGCTCGCGACGGCCGCGGCGACCGCTGCCGCGAGTGCGGTGTTGGCGGCGGACAGCTGCGACGTGCGGATGTCGAACCCCCAGCTGCAGCTCATGACCTGGGGCCGGAGGCCGACGGCCGCGTTGAACGCGCCGGTCGAGTTGACGGAGCTGAACTTCACCATCGTGAAGTCGATGTCCGGCGCGATCGCGAAGAGGTTCGCCGACTCGCCGGTGCCGTGGCCGGACTCGTCGTCGGCGGGCTTGGTCGCGCCGGGTCCGAGCACGACCGGCGCCGAGTGGTAGCCCCTGCCGGTGAAGTACGGGTGGCGGAACCAGCCGCTGTCGACCATCACGACCTTCACGCCGCGACCGGTGACCTGCATGCGGTGCGCCTTGTCCGCGTTCATCCCCAGCGACACGTCGCCGGGCACGTTCAGATGCCAGTAGGACCGAGTGGGCGGCAACGCGCTTTGGTGGAGGTAGACCGGTTCCTCGATGGCCACGCCTTCGAGCACGTCCGCCGCCGCGCTCTGCGAGGTGTCGATCAGGCCAGGCATGTCGGTGTCCGGGGTGTCGACGAACGTCGCCGTCGTCTCGCCGGCCTGAGGCTTGATCACTCTGCGCTGCTCGGTGACCAACCGCGTCGAGAAGTACTTCTGGTACAGCGAGGGCGGGCCGGCGATGTTGATCGTGGTGGGCGAGATCTGCAGCACCTGGAAGCCGGCGGCCTGCAGGCGTGCCACCGCGTCCCGGATCACCGGCTCCTCGGACGTGTACGCCGCGACGTTGCGGTGGTCGATCGTCTGCGTCGCGTCGAACAGTGAGGATCCGCCGATGGAGCGAGGGGAGGCCTGTGCGTACACGACTTTCGGCAGCGGGTCCGGTGTCGTCTTCTTCGTTGCCATGATCACTCCGTTCTGTGCACCGTGCCGCCGCGGTACGAACGAAGTCGTCGCACGTTGCTCGCCGTTAGCCCCCGCAGTCGTCGGACATCCGGGTGAATCAGCGCTGGGCTACTCGGCGGCTACCCGCTGCTACCGACAATGCTTGGGACAATTTAAAAGAGCAATACTCACTTTGGTCGATATTGCTAGTGCATTCGCGGTCGATCTGTAAGACTCCGCTCAGGTTTGGGGAAACCTAGGGGGTCAAGTGTTGCGTCGGCCGTTTTCGCGTGCCTTTGTCTCATTGATTGTTCTCGCTCAGATAGGTCTCGGCGCGAGGGTCGCGTTGGCCGACCCGGAGCCGCCACCACCACCGCCACCAGCGCAGCAACAGGCGCAGGTGAGCAACAAGGACATTCCGACCGGGAAAGTGCAGCAGGCGGACGCGCACGTGGCGCCGCAGCTGCAGGCAATTCCCGAGGTCCCGCCCGTTGATCCGGGCCCGAACGGGTCGGTGCAGGTTCCGCGCGAACCTTCCAAAGCGCTGCAGGACATTCCGGCGCTGCCCGCGTTGAATCCCGCACCCGGCACGGTGCCGGTCGAGAAGGCGCCGGTGGTGCCGAATCCGCAGGTGCGGCCGTACCAGCTGACGCTGCCCGAACAGCCGGGGCAGAAGCTGGTCGACCAGACCGCCGCGGACGCCCTGGCCACGCTGAGGAACGCCGGCCGGGTCACGCCGCAAGGCACTCCGGACCTCGACGCGACGAAGCTGCAGCCGCAGGTGTCGTCGGCGCAGTTCATCGACCCGACCCGGCGCGCGACGCTGCAGGAGCTGATCGACGCGCTCACGTCGGGCAACATCCCGCCGCCGCTGCCCGTGGATCCGCTGGCGCTGCTCAACGAGCTGCCGGACGGCATCCCGAGGATCACCTACCGGGTCTGCTCCGAGTCGGCGACCAAGCAGGTGTCGTGCTCGCTCACGCTCCCGCTGGGCGTGCCCGCGATCGTCGACGTCACCGGTGACCGCACTCCCGACGTGCTCGCGGACGTGCTGCCCGCCGTCGCGGTCGGCGAGATCGTCGGCCCGGTTCGCGACCTGCTCAACGTCCAGCGCCAGATCGACGACGCCACCAAACGCCTCAACGTGGTGCTGGAGCTGCTGAAGGATCCGCTGAACGTGATCCTGCACCCGGAGCTGCTGATCGAGAAGCTGCAGCTGGAGTCGTTGCTGGACAACCTGAAGACGACGCTGGAGGAGAAGCTCCAGGCGTTGCTGCGGATCATCAACGTCGGCCTCGCCATGGTCACGCTGCGGCTGCCCACCAGCGAGTTCGCCGGCCGCGACCTGCCCGCGCACGTGTGGGGCGTTTACGACCTGCCCGGCCACAAGCGCGTGTCGCTCGGCTACGACGGATTCCGGCGCGGTACCAGCCTTTCCACGGCCACGATCGGCATCTTCACGCTGAACCCGTTCGAGATCGCTCGCGGCGTGTTCGACGTCAAGGCGTCGCTGCTGCAGCTCGGTGCGGGGGAGGCGTTCGCCATCACCGCGGGCATCGCGTCCGTGCGTGACGACGACAAGGGCGACGCGTACGACCCGACCGTTGCGAGCGCACGGTTCTCGCCGGTACCGCGGTTCTTCAACGCGCACGCGTTCATCGACATGGGGGCGTCGGACAGGCCGCAGAAGGCCACCGTCGACGCCCGCAGCGACGTCGACACGCACCTCGACGCCCAGGTTCTGACCAACCAGGGCGGGAGAAACCGGTTCGACCAGCTGAAGATCGACACGTTGCCGTCGGAGGTCTCCGCGGCGATGACGCGACCGGTCAGCGGTGGCGAGACGACCATCAACTACCTGGCCTCGTCGGCGATCTCGGACGTGTTGTTCGCGGACTACGTCTACAGCGGCCAGCTCGATTGGGCCGTGCAGGCCGGTGCGAAGGCCGTGCCCTCCAAGTGGGACGCGCAGCTGAAGACCGAGCAGGACAAGATTTCCGCGCACTACACGGCTTCCGGCGCGCTGGAGTCGCTGGACGTCAACTTCTACGACCGCAATCCGGCGATCGTCGGCCGTGGTGCATTGCGCAAGCTGCCCGCCAAGGTCGACTTCGAGGTCGACCGCGGCGCCAAGCACGCGAACTTCACCGCGGACCAGCCGCTGGGGTCGGCGAACCTGGCGTTCTCCAAGAACCTCGGTGCGTTCGCGCCGCTCGAGGGCGATCACACCACGGTGATCACGCGCGACCAGGCGATCGGTGCCAGCGCTCAGGTCAGCGGTCTCAAGCTGGTCGACGCGTTCTTCGACGGCCACACCAGGTTGAAGACCGAGTTCTCGCCGGGCGGCCAGGCTTTCGTCGGTGCCGCTGACATCGACGGTGAGCACAAGGCGCGGATGGAGATCTCGAACCTGCCCAAGACCGCGTCGATCGACGCGGACACGGCGGCGCGCAAGATCGCCTACCGGGCGAGCGAGGTCATCAACCGGGTGCACGTCGCGTACACGAACACCAAGACCGGGCCGACGTTGTTCGGCACGGTGCTCGACGTTCCGTCCACTGTGGACGTAGAGTACGACCTCGGTGACAAGCCGCGGGTGAAGTACACCGCGTCCAGCCGCATCTCGCGGGTCGAGGTGTTCGCGAGCCCCGACCACGTGGAACAGCTGCGGCCAGAGGACGACAAGTACCTGTCCGCGCTGACGATCGGCGTGCCGACGAGCGTCGAGGTGCTGGCCGACCTCGCCGCGAAGCACCTGCAGGGCAAGCTCGCCCAGCAGCTCGACCTCGTGGACGTCGTCGCGCGGTTCCCGGTAGCCGGCCGGGACTGGACCGCTTCGGTGCACCTCGAAGCGGTTCCGGCCGACTTCGACGCCGACTGGGCCGACGGCAACCTGCGGTTCCGCGCGCTGAGTGCTCCGCTGGGAGTCGCGAAGCTCGCGGTGACGAACCACAGGGGCACTTCGGCACCTACAGGCCTGCACGCGGCTGTCCATTATCGACAGACGTCCGGGGATCTCGACGCGAGCGTGTCGGTGCGCAAGCTGTCGCACATCGAGTACTCGCGGGCCTCGACCGGCAACCAGACGTTCCGGCTGGACACCGACACCGGTGGCGATCCGGTGTTCGTGGACGCGGACGTGGTGCTCGCGGCGAACAACGCCGACGACACCAGGTACTCGGTGCTGGGCCGGATCGACAACCTGCCTAGCACGATCCGCGTCGACGTCGGTGACGGCAAGATCACCTACGCCGCCGACCGCAACGTCGGGCTGGCGTTGAACGTCGCGTTCGGCAAGATCTCCGCGCTGAACGGGCTCGGTGCGCCGTTGTTCGCCAACGGTGTCGCCGCTGTCGCTCGTGGCTGCGCGGAGGGTGCGGGGTGCGCGAAGGACGAAAGCCCGTTCTGCCAGGCGTTCCCGCGGTGCTTCGGCGTCGTCGGCACGGTGAACCTGCCGGGCCTGCCGACCGGGATCACGATCGACCTCAACGCGCGCAAGGTCGTTCTGGACGACTACCGGCCGACCGCGCCGCTGCAGGCGTACGTGGGCGTGCACGGGCTGATCGACCGGTTGCCGGACTTCAAGGCGCTGGCAACGCTGTCCGGTGTCGCCTCGCCGGTCGACCTCACCGTCGGCCCGCTGGACGTGGCGGACGGCAAGATCGACGTCGGGTACACCGCGACCTCGCCGCTCGGCACGCTGACGCTGGAAGCCGACGCCCGCACGACCGACACGCGCTTCCCCGTGCTGCGGGCCAAGGGCGTCATCGGCAAGCTGCCCGCGTCCATGCACCTGGTCGGCCAGCTCGGCGACAGGACGTCGGTGAGCATGCGCAACTCCGCGCCGGTCGACGAGATCTCGCTGACCGTGACCAGCGACCGTTCCGGCTACCTGCGCGCGGGAGTCACCGGCGTGCCGGCTGAGGCGGACGTGCTGGTCGACGCACCAGCGAAGCACGCCGAGGTCACCATGTCTGCGCCGATCGGTGCCGTCACGGCCCTGGTCCGCGACATCCCGGTGAACGGCCGCAACTGGTCCGCGTTCGGGGATCTGCGGAACATCCCGTCGAAGTTCACCGCAGACTGGGCCGAGGGCAAATACCTGCTGGCGGCCGAGTCCGCGCCACTGGGCTCGGCGGCGTTCGCGGTGACCAACCACGCGAACGCCCAGGCACCAACGGGTTCACATCTCGCGGTGCACTACAACAAGTCCACTGAGGACATCGACGCCAGTGCGGCACTCAGCGGGTTCTCGCGCGCCGAGTACACGCACACGGGCGGCGACTTCACCACGAAGTTCAACATCGCCTCGCAGACGATCGCGCTGGACGCCGACGTCCGTCTCGACGGTGCCGTGCGCCTGGCCGCGCTCGGCAGGCTCGGCCCGGTGCCCTCGACGCTGACGATCGGCTCGAACAAGGGCGTGCTGACCTACCGCGCCGACCGGCAGCTCGCGCTGGAACTGCAGGCGTGGCTGGGCAAGCAGGCCGCGCTGAGCTCGCTGGGCGCGCCGAAGTTCGCCAACGGCATCGCGGTGGTGGACGGCAAGTGCTCCGGCGACGGCTGCCCGCGCGACGACGGCCCGTTCTGCACGGACCGCGGTTGCTACGGCGTGGTCGGCATCATCAACATCTCGGGGTTGCCGACCGAGGTGACCGCTGACCTGGCCACGAGCTCGTTCTCGTTCAGCAACTACCGCCCGGTGGTCGACCGGCTGGAGCTCTACGTCGACGACTCGGTGTTCGCGCCGGAGCCGTTGACCAGGGCGAAGGCCAAGGTGACGCTGACCAACCTGCCGTCTGCGATCGACTTCAAGCTCGGGCCTATCTCCATGAAGGACGGCCTGGAGTTCAAGTACGACGCGGGTGTCGTGAAAGCCGGCTCGATCGAGGTGCACGCCGAGGCGCAGGGTGTGCCGAAGCTCGGCACCGCGCGGGCGTTGGCGCAGCTCGATCCCATCCCGGGCAAGGTCGACGTCAAGGCGAAGTTCGCCGAGGGCACGAAGATCAGCGTCCACAACTCGACGCCGATCACCAAGCTCGTGCTGAAGGCGTCCGGTCAGTACGAGGGCAGGCCGGCCAGCGGCATCGCGCAGCTGACCGACGTGCCCGCGGAGTTCGACATCACGACGGCGGTGAAGACGGCGGGCATCACGGCGCCGGACTTCGCCTACACCTCACCGGCCTCCACTTTGGACGGTCTGTTCGCCCTGGAAGCCCAGATCATCAAGGCGACCAGCGACCAGCCGGACGCGTTGAAGCTCGGCATCAGCGGGGTCTCGTTCGAGTTCGGCGACCTCGGCGGCAAGACCGAGGTGACGCTGAAGGAGGACTCGTCGGTCGAGATCAAGTCGGTGCCGAAGACTCCCTTGATCGAGTTCCACACCGGGCTGATCCTCGCTTCGGAGGTTCCGCGCAAGGAGGTGGACGAGAAGCTGTTCGCCAGCCCGGACCCGGTCGAGTTCTTCACCGGGACGCTGCGCGGCCACTACGGCGTGAAGCCGTCGAAGATCGACGACATCGGCTTCGCGATGCACGACATCGGTTCGCTGACGATCCGGCCGGCCAAGGTGCCGTTCAACATCGACGGCGTCCCGGCTGCCGCGGGCTACGTGATGCCGGCGTTCGACCGCGGTGACTACGACCGCGTCGAGGTGGGCACGAGCGGCGTCGACATCAACGCCGACGTGGATCTGAGGTTCCGGATCGAACGGCCGGGACCGCTGCCCGACGCCTACGACGAGAGCCTGAAGATAGGCAGGACGAACACGATCCAGTACCACCGCTACGACCAGCAACTGCGGGACATCAGCTCGAAGTTGCAGCTGTCCGCCCTCGGCGTCGACCTGGGCTGCCTGCAGCTCGAGACGAGGCCGGGCAAGGTCGCGACCGGTGCCAACGGTATCGTCGTCCGGGGCGCGGACGGCCAGCAGATGATCATGTTCCTGGATCCTGGAGACGCCATCCCGGACTACCTGATCGACGTGCTGGCACAGTTCGCCTCGCCGTTCGCGGATGCGAAACTCGATGTCAGGGACTGGAATCTCGGTTCGTGTTGATCAGGAATCTCTTGCTCGTGCTGCTGGCCGTCGCCGCGTCCACCGCGGTGACGGCCTGCAGTGCCTTCTGCACCTCGACCTCGCTGGAAGCCCGCCCGGCCTCCGGCACACCTCTGACCCTGGAAGCCGTGCTGACGTCGGACGGTTCACCCGTTTCCGGCGGCCGCGTGGCCTTCTACACCCGTGCCACCGGCCCCAACGGTGGTGAGGAGGGCCGGTTGATCGCCCAGGCCACCACCGACTCCTCCGGCGTGGCCCGTCACGTCGTGCAGGGCGGTCGTGCGGCGCTGGACTATCCCGGCGCGACGTTGAACGGCTACAAGGCCACGTTCGACAACCTCGACAAGCTGAACGGCGTGCGCTACTGCTCGTCGGCCGCGGAGGGAAGCATCTCGTGAGGCTGCTCGTGGTGGTCCTGCTGCTGTTCGTGGTCTCTTGTGGACAGTCGGGCTCGGTCAGTTCCGCCGACTGCGCCAAGGTTTCCTCGATAGCCTCGTCCGGCAAGCCCTTGTCCACGCTGGGAGCCGACCTGCCGGTGCCCGCCGAGGTGACCGGCACGTCCGGCTCGGTGCTGCCCGCGGGTTCCGGGACCGAGGTGCCGGCGGGCGAGTCGACGCTGGCCCAGCCGGACCCGGACGTGGACAGGATCGTCGCGGCCGGCAAGGTCTCCTCGCTGTCCGGCCTGCGCTCGTCGGTGGAGAAGCTGATCAGCTCGCGGGGCTGGCGCGTGGGCAGCAACAGCTCCGCCTCCGACGACCGCTTCTCCCTGGAGTACCAGGGCCCCGGCATCTCGGGCTCGGTCGTGGCCCTGCCCTGCACCGAACCTCTCTACCTGGTCAGCGCCGAGGTCTCCCCACCACTGCCCGCCTCGGACACCCCGTTCTCCTGCGACGAACTGCAGTCCGCCTTCCCGGGCATCAAGGCGGGCTCACCCGGCACGTGCACGCTGTCGTCGACCGAAACCCAGCTCCAGGTGACCTTCGCCCGTCCACCCGTCGACGCCTTCCAGTGGCGCCCCCGCCTGCAAGAGCTGCGCCGCAACGCCCGTGACTACGCCTCGACGTACTGCGGCCCAGGCAACCGTCCCGCAGCCGCGTCCGAGTTCGCCGCACAGTGCGCCTCCCAGGACACCTTCGGCGCCCGAGCGGCGGTGAGTGCCGTGCGCGACAACGACTTCTGGGCAGGCGCCCAGGTAGAACTGAAGAACGCGACCACCGACCAGGCACGCGCGATGGCCGAGAAGGCCGTCCGCGCCCTAGTCGCCTAGCACCACGCGGATCAGCCCGGCACTGCCGAAGATCAGCACGAGGGCCAGCAGCCCCCACCCGGCCCGCGCTCCCAACAACCCTGGGCTCGGTGCCTGCTGAGATCGTGCTCGAGCGTTGAGCGCCTCGGCTCGCAGCACGCACGCCAGCGCGCCGAGCCACACCACGAACACCAGCAGGAACACCCGGTGGCCGAAGATCCCGGCCGCCAGCAGTCCGATGAGGATCGGCGCGAACACGGCGATCCACAGTGTCCGGAACAGCATGCCCCAGCGGTAGACCACGTCTGCCTCCACTCAGTTCGCCGGGCACACGATCTCCAGGCCGGCTACTTCACGTGACCAAGCCAGTTCGGACCGCGTTCAAGAAATCAATCCAGAACGCGCCGATACCCTCCCGCGACCGACCAGAGGAGGGGGTCGTGGACTTCCACGCGTCACCGGCCGTCATCGAGGACTTCAGCGAGATCCTCGGCAAGCAGGAAGAGCACACGGAGGCCGCCGAGCGCTACGCCAAGGCGCACCTGGAGATCAGCGACCAGTCCGACGGCATCATCGCCGAACTGCTCACCACGCACGACCAGCTCCAGGCGCAGATCAACGAGGTGCTGGCCCAGCTCAAGGCCGTCTGCGTGACGAACACGAAGGCGATGGCCGCCACCGCGCGCTACTACCGCAACACCGACGAGACCGTGGCGCGCCAGTTCGAGAACAAGCTGCCCGAAACCCAGCATCCGCCGGTGACGCCCTTCGTCGGCCCGTTCGTGCTGCGCGAGACCATGGTGCCCGAGGGCCGGCTGACCCCACCGCAAAGCGCACCGGAGCCCCTGGACCCGATGGCCGTCATCGACGCGCTGAACAACCTCACCAGCCCCGGCTGGTACGCCGCGAACGTCCTGGAGGTCCTCATCGGAGTGAACCCCGCCGACGAGGTCAGCAAGTGGATCGCCGGCGACTGGGAGGCGTTCTCGAAGTGCTGCGGAGCGTTCAACTCGCTCGGCTTCTTCTGCAGCGACATCGGCGTGAACATCATGGACAACCACCGCCTGCTGCTCAACGCGTGGAGCGGCAAGGCGGCCGACGGCTCCTACGACTACTTCAACCGGCTGGCGACATCTCTCGAACAGCACAAGGACGCCTTCGTGAAGCTCAAGGGCGAGTACGAGAAGGTGGCCGCGGGCGTCCGCGAGTTCGCCAAGGTGGCGGGCGATCTCGTGCAGGACATCTTCGACAAGGTGTTCTGGATCGTCGCGGAAGCGGTGGCGGGCGGCGTCATGGCGGAGTCGGTCGTCGCGCCCGCCGTGCTGTGGGCGGTGGCGGCGTGGCAGTGCATGCAGGTCGTGAAGACGTGGGGCAGGATCGGCGAACTGTTCCAGGCGCTGTCCTACATCGTCCGCACCGCCAAGGGCGAGATCCTGATGGTGATGAGCGACAGCGGTTTCAAAGCGCACCCGTTGCCCGGCTCGTACGGCCACCCGGCCCTGATTTAGGTGACGACATGACGGAAACCGAACTGCAGCCCGGCCTGGACCGGCGCCAACGCCAGCTGCTCCAGCAACTCGCCGCCAACGACAAGAGCCCGGCGCTGGCCGAGATGGCGAAGGAGTTGCTGGCCGGCCGCATGAAGCCTGCCGACGTCCTCACCAGCCGTGCCTACGACGAGGTCCTCGGCCCCGGCGCGGAAGCCTTCACGTCCTGGTACGCCACCACGTCCGAGGAGGAGAAGGAGGCAGCGGCCGAGCACGGACGCGCGGAACTGGTCCAGCTCGCCTCGGACGAGCTGGCGGGGGTTCCCGACCGTCCCGCGGAACCGGCTGCCCGCGCGCCGGAACCGGAGGAGGACCTGTCCGAGCGCACCTGGTCGGGCGACTCGTGGTGATCGTGCGCCCTGTCAGGTTCCGATGGCGACGAGCACGAGCGTGCGGTCGTCCGGAACGAGGTAGGCCTTGGCAGACCACGTGTCGCGACTGAAGGCCTGGTCGAGACCCTCACTGGTGAGAGCCGTCCCGGTCGGCAGTTCGTTCGGGAGCGTCCAGCGCCGGGAACCGTGTCGTGAGCGGTTCGAGGTCGGTCCGCAGTTCGCGATCAGCAGTAGAGCGATCAATCGGCCGGTCCGAGCCGGGCACCGAGGTTGAGCTCGAAGTCGCCACGCTGCTGCAGCCCCCGCGCGACCGCTTCACCGATCCGCTTCCGCGTCCCAGGCCACGTGCCCGACTCGCGGAAGATCTGCGAGGTCTCCCGCCGCTCGTCATCGGACGGCACCCCGGCCCGCTTGTCGATCAGTGCTTTCGTCGCGACGAGAGCGGCCTGTTCGAAGCTCGCGATCCTGCGGGCGAGCCGGTCGACGAACGTGGCGAGTTCCGCGTCCGGCAGTGCCCGGTTGATCCAGCCGTAGCGTTCGGCCAGTTCGGCGTCGAAGTCCTCGGCACCGAGCGCGATCTCCAGCGCGCGGGACCGGCCGACCATCCTGGGCAGCACCTCGAGCGCACCACCGCCGGGAATGAGCCCGATACCGACCTCCGGCTGGCAGAAGACGGCACGTTCCCGGCTGGCGAACCGCATGTCACAGGCCAGCGCGAACTCGCTGCCGATGCCACGAGCCCGGCCGCGGATCTCCGCGATGCTCACGAACGGTGCCCTGGTCAACCTCGTGACGATGTCCGCCCAGTAGGGCAGACCGCTGGGACCTGGCTCGGCGGGCACCTCGCCGCCGCGCACGATGTCGAAGTGCGCCAGGAAGAACTCCTCGTCGGCACTGTCGAACACCACGACCTTGACCGCCGGATCGGCCTCCAGCCGGTCGACCACCTCACGCAGGCCGATCATGGTCTCCGGGCTCATCAGGTTGAGCGGCGGATTGTCGAACGTCACCCGCAGGTAGCCGTCCGAACGCTCGCTGACGACCAGTGGACTCGCCATGACGGTTCTCGCCTTCTCATCGGAATCCGGGCGATCGTTGTCGCAAACCGCAAGTTACCCGAACGCTCGACGCATATGATCATCTCATGACGGAGATGGCCGGTGAGCGGATCGCACGTCGTATCGCCGCCTCGGGGGCCTCGATTTATGATGCTTTCGACAGGGAAAGCGATCTGTATTACGACAATCAAACTCTGGAAGACCGGCTCGAGGACGCACTCATAGGCCTTCAGTGGAATCTTCCGAACAAAAGCCGTTCGAAGCGGGGAAAGCAAGCGGTCGCCGAAACACTCGGATATCCTGTGCCGCGGAGTTTCAGGAGGACTCAGCCGTGCTTCCCCAATCAAAACCTGGACTTGTTCCTGCAGCAGAACAGAAATCTGCAGATCTGGAATCAACCTGTCGACCCTGAGCGACGTTACGCAATCGTTCAGCTGGACCCGGCGAATGTTGTGACAGCAGTCCGTGTCGTGACGGGCGAGGCCGTCGCGTTGTGGGACAAAACAGGAACTTTGACTTCGAAGTTTCAGGCCGAACGTTTCGAAGGACGCGCCGGCTCGAAGCTCGTCAGCGACCTCGACACCCCACCGTTCCGCGAAGCACTTCTTCCCGACGAGACCACGAAAATTGATATTTCCGGTTTGAGCCCGGCCAGTCAGCCTCGCCGTGGCGCGGTGCTGTCGATCAGCGAGGTTCACTCTCGGTTGCTGGCGCTTGTGGGTGTCACATTTGACGATCCAGGGATCACCAATGAGCGCGGACGTGGTGTCGTGCTCCAGAAGCTGGTGACCGAAGTGCTCGGGGTGGGTCCGTACGGGGACAAGGGGCAGTTCCCGGACATCTTGAACCAGGCCCTGGAGGTCAAGCTGCAGCTCAGTCGAACAATCGACCTGGGCCTGGTGACTCCGGACAGCGACCATCTCGCCGAGGACGTCGGTAGCGGACTTCGGCACTGCGACGTCCGATATGCGGTCTTCTTCGGCAGTCGGAACGGATCCGTGGTAACGATCAATGCGGTGGTGACGACCACCGGTGCGGACTTCTTCACGGAGTTCAGGCGCTTCGGTGGGCTGATCAAGAACTACAAACTTCAGATCCCGCTACCGTCAGGGCTGTTCGAGCCCAAAGGCTGACCACACGGCGGCATCTACATCGCGCTCGAGCGAGGGGGTTGCCAGGTCGGTCGCCCCCTCAAGCTCACGTGCAAGTTTCACAGCGCGCTTCGCCGCAGGATTTTCGGGATCAGGCAGCGGGAAGTGCTCGACGTACTGCGAAATGAACCGGCGCCTGCCCGCGTACAACTTGTTGCCGAACCGGGCGTCGTAGTAGCGCATCGCCAGCGAGGAGTTAGCGACGGCCACCGCCAGGTAACCCAGCTCTTCCTGCTCAGGCGACAGTGAGATCCAATAGCAGTTGCCGTTGACGAGGGCGCCGGTCCTGTCGATGGCGAACTTGCCGTTCGTGGAGATGTCCGGGAAAACGATTTTCGGCGCTGCCCATTCAGCGGGCTTCTGCGGTACCCAGATCTCCCACCACTTCCGGCCGGCGTCGATCACGTACTTGCGTCCCTCGAGCTGCTCGCGGTGCAGCTTGAGGTAGGCAGCCGCGCGCGGGAAGCGGTCGATGTCGAGAGGGACGCGCTTTCGATTGGTCATGTCGTAGGGATAGAGGATCGAGAGCGTCGAGTGCCGGCAATTCCAGCGTTGAGCTGTGTCCGAACTGACGAGAGGGTGGAGCAGTTCGCTCTCCGGGCGCACGCTTGCCTCGAGATCATCCCAGCTTCGACGGATGAACACCTTGTCGGCGGTGCTCTTCACGCCCACCCTGATCTTTCCCAGATCGCTGAACCTGAACAACGACGCTTCGTCGACGGCGGCCAGGAACTCCAGGTCGGAT
Source organism: Lentzea sp. NPDC005914 (assembly GCF_040629405.1). Lineage (NCBI taxonomy): Bacteria > Bacillati > Actinomycetota > Actinomycetes > Pseudonocardiales > Pseudonocardiaceae > Lentzea > Lentzea sp. NPDC005914. The sequence continues at coordinate 195,583 of NZ_JBEXVQ010000018.1, forward strand.
GAGCGGCTCACCCAAGGCTTGTCGAAACCGGAATCAGATCGAACGGCGATTTCTCCGCGCTCGATCGACCAGGTGTCCGTCCCGACCTTGACCGCGCCGTTGGTGTTGCCGTCGAGTGCGCCGTAAATGGACTCGGCGTTAGTGCTCGACTGCTCTTCCTTCGCCGCGGCGTAGATGGACGTGACCGGGATCTTCTGAGAATCAAGCTGGGTGTTCGACGCAAAGATGAGCGCCGGCAGGACCGCTGCCGCAAACTGTTTGGTGTCTCCCAGGTCGATGATCTCGTTCACGCGGTAACGACTGGCGAGAAGTCGCCTGGTGCTTTCGCCGCCCTTGGTGACCAGGAATCTGTTGGGCACGATGATTCCGAACGATCCGTGATCTTCGAGCACTGACCGGAATCCGGCGATGAAGGCCTGGTAGAGATCGACTCTACCGCTGAGGCCGAACTGACGTCCGAGTTCTTGTGCCCGTGCGGAACCGAGATGCTGCGTTCGGACGTACGGCGGATTCGCGATGACGAGGTCGAACTTCTCGCGGCCTCCCTCGCCTTCCGCGTCGAAAAGAGTGGACGGCGCGACGCTGTTCACTTCCGCGAGTCCCAGAAGGAAATCGGACACGTAGCCGCGAAAACTCACGTTGGATGCCGCGTTTGCCAGGCGATCAGTCGCGGCCTTGATGGCATGCTCGTCCGTGTCCGTACCGACGAGCTCAGCTGCGACATTGCGTTCCGCGAGCTCCTGCGCGATCGCCAGCAGAAGTTCTCCGTCGCCACATGCAGGGTCGAGTACTTTGACAGTGCCCCCGTCTGGCAAGGAGGCGTGGAGAAGCAGCTTCTGAGCGACGTACTTAGCAAGATCGGCGGGCGTGTAATGAATACCCTCGAGTTTTTCGCGCCCAACTTGCCGTGACGCCGTTGCTGCCACCAGCTCCTCCAAGTTCTCGAGCCGTCATGGTAGCTGCAGGCGTTGTGAGGACATCACGTTGGTGACGGCCTGGAGCTGGGGGCGACTTTCGTTGTTCCGGATGTCCACCTTCTCCGCTTACATCCGGACGGCTGGGCACGGTCTCCTTGAAGTCATGACCGACCCACGGCATTCCAGGCGCACAGCGTTGCGCGCGGCGCTGGGCGTGACGGCCAGCGGAATCACCATGGCGGGAGGGAGCCTGGTCGCACAGGCGCGAACCAGAAGGGGCGGCACGACGACGTTCGTGGTCGTCACCGGTGCGAGCGGAAACCCGGGCGGGATCGACGCGCTGTCGCTGCGCGGGCACCGCACCGTAGGGGTGGATCTGCCAGGACACCGCGCCACCGACGCTCAGTTCGCCCTCGACTACCAGTGCCCGCAGGATCACGCGTCCCTGGCGACCCGGCCGTCGCCGATGGCAGGTGTCGGCCTGGACGCTTTCACTGCGGCGGCGATCGAAACAGTCCGCACGGTCGCAGAGTTCGGCCCGGTCATCCTCTACGGCGGCAGCATGGGCGGAGCGACGCTGAACCGGGTCGGCAACGCGGTGCCCCACCTGGTCGACCGCATCGTCTACGACAGCGCGTTCTGCTGCGTGGATCTGGCCAGCCCGCAGGACTACCTGACCACCCCGGAGGGTTCGACGACCCTGGCCGGCGACATCGCCGCGGTGGTGGTCGCGGACCCCGCGGTCATCGGCGCGGTGCGAGCCAACTACCGCACCGCCGACGTCGAAGCCCTGACCAAACTGAAGAGGGCGCTGATGGCCGGCGCGAGCGACGCCGAGTTCCACGCGATGCTCGCCTCGCTGCACCCTGACGAGTCGCTGACCGTGGGCAGGGAGAACTCCCAGGTCCGGCCGGACACTTGGGGCCGCGTACCGCGAACCTTCATTCGGCACACCGCGGACCGGATGATCCCCCTCGCCCTGCAGGACCGGATGATCGCCGAGGCCGACCGGCTGACCCCGCACAACCGCTTCGACGTCCACACCGTGAACGCGGGACACGCCGCGACCACCGAGCAGTTCCGCCAGATCGTCGAAATCCTGAACCGACTGCCGGAGTGCCACGCGTGAGTCACGACTGTTCCGCGTCTCGATGGACTACGCGGTAACGCATGTGCGTGGCGTCGCGGCCTTCGAGCCGGCGCACGAGCTCCAGGTCGACGTGGTCGAGTCCGGCCGGCTCGAACAGCCGCCGTCCATCACCCAGCAGGACGGGAACAACGTGCAGTTCGAGTTCGTCGAGCTGCCCGGCCGCCAGCAACGCCTGCGCCGCACCAGCGCCGTGGACCAGCACCGCTCGATCTCCCGCCGCTTCACGGGCCTCGACAGCACACGCGGTGACGTCGGTGTAGAACTTCGCGCTCCCCGGCGGCTCATCGGCCGGGTCGATGTGGTGGGTGAGCACGTGGATCGGCACGCCGTCGTGGTGGTCGCCCTGCCACCGATTGGCCAGCTCGAACGTGCGGCGCCCGGATATCACGGCGCCGGTGGACGAGGCCTCGGCGTACACCTGTCCGTTGACGCCCTTGGACATCCGGTCGTCGAGCCAGTTGAACAGCCGCCCTCCGTTGCGGCCGAGCTCTTGCCCCGGCCGGTCGTCCGGCCCGGCGATGTACCCGTCGACCGACACGGACATGTACAGCCGCACTGGTGTCCTGCTCATCTTCGTTTTCCTCCTCTGGCCGGTGGCGATACCCGTACGTCGATCGCGCGGCGCCGATTTCGACATCGGCCGGAGTTGTCGAAACCGGGCCGCGTCGTTCGTCGCCAGGTTGAACGGCCGCCCACCAGAGGCGCCGTCACGACCACAGGAGATCCCCACCGATGCGGCACTCACAGGCCAAGGTCCACCGCATGTTCGAGCTGATCGAGCCGATCGCCACCGTCACCTTCTCCGAGGTGGCGAACGAGGCGTTCCTGGCCCTCGGCATGCGCAACTACTGGGACGGATACTTCGCGGGCCGGGCAGCACCGCTCGGTCTGGCACCGCCCGAGGTGGTGCACGCGGTGTTCTACAACTTCGCCGACGGCGAGGTGGCGCGCCACATCCCGTGGGTCTGGGGAAAGACCACCCCGCGGGAGGCGATCGCCGTGCGCGAGCGGGGCAGCACCGCCGCGCTGCGGCAGAGGATCGGGCAGCTCGCCGACTCTCCCGGCCTGGTGCGGGTCGCCGACCTCGCCACCCGAGCAGCGGTCAGCGCACCGACCGAGGGCCGAGTGCTCTACGCCGGGCTCCGGGCGCTTGACGTGCCCGAAGAGCCGCTGGCCAGGCTCTGGCACGCGGCGACGCTGCTGCGCGAGCACCGCGGGGACGGCCACAACGCAGCCCTCGTCGCCCACGGCATCGGCGGCACCGAGGCCCACGTCCTGCTCGCTCTCTCCCTCGGAATGAGGACCGAGAAGTTCGGCCGGATCCATCACCTGCCCAAGGCGCAGCTGGCCGCTGTCGTCGACGGCCTGCGCGCCCGCGGCCTCGTGAACGCCGCCGGCGGTTTCACCGACACCGGCCGGGAGACCAGCGAGCGGATCGAGGCCCTCACCGACGAACTGGCGGCGCCGGCGTACGACGTGCTCGACGCGCACGAGCTGGACGAGCTGATCGCGGGGCTCGAGCCGGTGGCCGCCGCGGCACAGTCCGTGCACGACTGACCCATTCGGATACCAGCCGGCAGATGGGTCGAGGTGCTCCGCTGAGCAGATGGTCGACGAGGTGCCGCGAGGCGCTGTTGAGCTGGCACGCCACCTGGTGACGGCTCAACCCGAGCCGCCTTGCCGCGGTGGAGCGATCGTCGTGGTCCATCGTCACATCCTCGGCTCCCGCGTTTAGCCGCTCGGCCGAGCGGGGCGGACGTCAGCGGGTGTCCGGTGCTTGGCTTCGATCCTCGGTGCGCAGAGGGAGGCGGAGGTCATCGACGAACGATCGCCGAAAAGCAACAAGCGCTTGCGTCTGACTGGCAAGTTGGTGCTCGAAGGGGCCCCCAAATGTGGTCATCACCTGAGCGCGAATGACATTCGCTCGTTCGTCGGCATATAAAGAATAGGTGAGCTCCTGAAATTTGGTTGATGGGCCGAGAGTTCATCTTGTAGGAGACATCTGGTGGTGCTTCGTTCGGACGGGAAGCAGTTGGCACGTCCAAGCATCAGAAATTTCCGATAGGCGCCCCCATGACACCGAGCGCATCCTTCAAGCTCGGATTTCTCACTCTCTGTTGGAGATGGTGTTTCTGCAGGTCACGAGCCTGTGGGGTCTCTGTGGGAGGGTCTGGCCTCCGCCTTCTTGCTTCAGACTGCGGGGCATCGGGTTCCGATCCTGGCTAATTCACTTCCCGTAAAACGTGGCCGGTTCGATTCATGTCCTGACAGGTGCATCATGAGTTCTGTGGCGTGTGCTGAGCGCCGCGTCAAGGCTGGCGCCCTCACTTCCAAGTGAGCTCACTCAATCGTGGTGATCTTTCACTCATTCAGTTCTGAGAGTCCAATCGATGTTCATCTGGAGCCCGGTCGTGGTTGATGCTGGTCATTCACACTCTGCGCAGTATTCTTGGAGAGGACTCGGTTGTGGTGATTTCCCTCGACCAGGGCAGCGGCTCACACATTCCTTCGCTCAGACGGTTCCTCTGGGCAAGTGCACTCGCTGTGGCGTGCCTGATCACCATTGCCATTCCCGCACAGGCGACCGAGTCGGGCACGGTCGCTGTCGGCGGACATGGCGAGGCGTCGGCAGTACCGGATCTGGCCGTCATCAGCGTCGGCGTGGAAGTCAGGAAACCCACTGCCGCGGAAGCGGTGGAAGCACACGCCACTTCCGCGCGTGCACTGCTGGACTCAGTGCACGCCCAAGGTGTGTCCGATCGCGACATCCGGACCGAGAACATGTGGCTCAACCCGGTCTACGAGTACGACGAGTCCGGCAACTCACACCTGGCGGGCTTTCAAGCCGGCCAGGCCTTCTCGGTGAAGGTTCGCGACGTGACCAAGACCGGGAAGGTTCTTCGCGCCGCCGTGGACGCGGTCGGGGACGCTGGGCGGATCAACGGGGTGTCCTTCGACGTAGAGGACCGTGCGGCGTTGCGTCATCGGGCCCGCGCCGCGGCTTTCAAGGACGCGCGCGCCAAGGCTGCCCAATACGCCCAGCTCAGCGGTCAAAGGCTCGGGGACCTGTTGTCCGTGAACGAAGCCGCCTCCAGTGGAGCGGCGCCGATTCCGATGTTGTCGTCGCAGGATGCGGACGGTGTGCCGGTGCCGGTGGCGCTGGGTGAGATCAGGGAGGAGATCGACGTCGTCGTGGTGTACCAAATGCGCTGACAACAGGGCTGATTCGCGCTGAGTGTTCAACCGAACACGGAGCGGAAAAGTTTTCACATTGGGTCAGATTCGTGTCCGTCGGTCCGCTGTTGCACATAACGGCATGGCGGACCGTGTCCCGGTTGAGGTCCGATTTCCGCCACGAGTTGTGGAGGTCGGGATGTTCGGTCGAGGAGCGGTCTCGCCCGGTGCGGGTTCCACATCGCGGCGGAGGCCCGCGGAGGAGGCACCTCCTGCGGTCACCGAAGGGGAGCACGGAGCCGGCATCTCGCTCGATTGCCGCGCCATCGAGGCGGCAACGCAAGCCGAGGTACATCCCCCGGTCGCGAGCACGCAGACCAAACACCGGCCTGCGGGCAACGCGGTGGCTCGTGAGGTTGCGCAGGTCGAAGTGGTTGCGGCCGTCGAAGGTGACCGACAGGCCATCGAGCGCCTGCTGGCGAGCATTCTTCCGCTGGTGGTGCGGTACTGCCGCGCCCGAGTGGGCCGGCAGGAGCGGTCCTTCGCTTCGGCGGACGATGTGGCCCAGGAGGTGTGCATCGCGGTGCTCACGGCATTGCCCAGGTACCGCCACGAGGGGCGGCCGTTCCTGGCGTTCGTGTACGGCATCGCGGCGCACAAGGTTGCCGATGTGCATCGGGCTGCCGCCAGGAACCGTTCCGAGCTCGTCCCTGACGTTCCCGACACCCCTGAGATCGTGGCCGATCCGGAACAGCGGGCCTTGCAGAGTGAGCTGTCCGAACAAATGGCTCAGCTCCTGCTGATCCTCCCGGAGAAGCACCGCGAGATCGTCGTGTTGCGGGTGATCATGGGGCTGTCGGCTGAGGAGACCGCCGAGGCAGTCGGATCGACACCAGGTGCGGTCCGGGTCGCGCAGCATCGCGCGTTGGCCCGGCTCCGCAAGTCATTGACCGGAGCAGGGGCCTCGGACGAGGCCGGTACACGAGAGCACAGGTCGAGTTCGTGAGGTCGTGGTCCGTCGGACGACAAACACCCCGCCTGGCTACCAAGGTTGGTAGCCAGGCGGGGTGGTTGAGGTTGATGGGGGTCAGAAGTTGAGTTGCCAGGCGTTGAGGTAGCCGGTTTCGGTGGTGCGGTAGAGGTCCTGCACCCGCAGCTTCCAGGTGCCGTTGGCGAGTTTGGTGGAGGCGTTGAGGGTGTAGGTGACGGTGAGGTTGTCGGTGGTGTCGGTGAGGGTGGCGTTGCGCAGCCGGTAGGTGGTGCCGTCGGGTGCGATGAGGTCGAGTTGCAGGTCGCCGCGGGCGGTGTGCTTGATGTCGACGGTGACCTTGAGGGCGGTGGGGGCGTTGCCGGTGCGGCCGGTGAC